>JAQVUQ010000454.1 GCA_028699365.1 bacterium
CTGTATTGAAGCGGTGTCATACCGTAATAGCGGCGAAAGACTTTGTTGAAGAAGTTGAGGCTGTTGAAGCCTGCCTGGGCGGCGATATCGCCTATCGGTATATCGGTCTCCGCCAGCAGGCAGGCTACACGTCTCAACCGTACTTCATGGATGTAATCGATAAAGCGTTTGCCTGACTTTCGTTTGAAAAAGAGAGAAAAATAAGAAGCCGACATGCCTGCCAGGGCTGCCGCTTCGGGTAGCGTCGGCGGGGACTGGGGCATGGAATTGATTGCAGCCAGCACTCTGCTCAATCCGCGTAAATTGTTATGCAGATTTCCATAACGAAGAGCTGCTCTGTCCCAGGCCGGATACAACTGCGACAATTCGTTGAGGATGAAATAGATATAGCCTTTAAAAATCAGCTTGGCCGGCTTGTCCGCCCGGCTTTCATTCAATATAGCCTCCATATACTCACGTATGCGCTGCCCGGGCAAACCGGTTATGAGGCTGTCTTTTGCATCTTCCGGCATATCGGGAGCGGCTGTCATATCCGTGCGGGCGTCGTTCAATGATGAAAGATCGAACTGTAATACGAGTATGCTGATGGAAGCACCGGTTGCGGCACTGGTAGCGTGAACGTCCAGAGGGCGAATGACTGTGACATCGCCGGGGCGGATAGTGAACGTCGAACCGTTTATCATCTGTTGAGCGGTACCTTCTGCCGTATAAAGCAGCTCGATGGCTTCGTGCCAGTGCGGATCCACGCTCAGCCCGTTCGGAGATCCGTTGTAGAATACCCGGCAGGGAAGACCTTCGGACGGCAGCAGAATATCTTCGTGCCTTGGATCACGGTATTCAGGATAATCGTTCCATTGTTCCGGCATCGCTTTATCACCTCTGCTTCCATTTTACCTCCGTATAACCTTTTTTCAAGTCCTGCGGCGGTTTGGTAAATCGTAAATTGCGTAAAATAGTGCCGGAAAATCGTAAGAAAGAGCTTACACATGCTTTACTGCTGATGCTATATTAACAATATAGTGCCATCGGTTACGGTACCGTTAAAGGAGGAATAAGCACCATGTCATTGACACCTTTGGAGCGAACCCTGAATTTCATAAACGGCATACCTGTAGACAGGCCGCCTTTTCATCCTATTATTATGCAGTTTGCCGCACGCTATGCCGGGATAAAATACAGGGATTTCTGTCTGGATTACCACAGCAAGGTGGCCGGCATGGTCAAATGCGGGGAAGACTTCGGGCTGGATTGGGTGACGGTGATGTCGGATGCTTATGCCGAAGCTGATGATTTCGGCCTGCAGGTGGAGTATCCGGAGGATTCCCTGCCTAAGAACATAGGACACCTGATCAACGATATATCCGATATCGGCCGTCTGCGCGTTCCCGGGATATCCTCATCCGGCAGGATGCGCAACAGGATCAATGAGATCGAGGAGTTCAGGCGTCGGGTGGGTGATAATTACTTTATCGTCGGCTGGGTGGAAGGTCCTATGGCCGAATACGTCGACCTTCGCGGCTTGAGTGAGGCTTGTCTTGATCTATATGATGCGGAGCGTGAGATCAATACGGCTTTCGATGTCATTATGGAGAACGCTCTCAACTTCATCAAGCCTCAGGTGGCGGCCGGAGCGCACTGTATCGGCATCGGCGATGCCGCCTGTTCGCAGATGGGGCCGGAACTGTACAGGCGTTATGTGAAGGAGCGGGAGAGAGAACTGATCTCTTTTATCCACGAGCAAGGCGCCCTGGCCAAGCTGCACATTTGCGGCAACATCACGGCTATCCTGCCGGATATGATAGAGACCGGAGCTGATATTATAGACGTGGACCATCTGGTCAAGGATATGTCGCCGTTTGTGCCTCTTCTGGGCAAGAGGCAGGTACTCTCCGGCAACAGCGATCCGGTGGAAGTGATCATGCGCGGCACGGAGGAAGATATATCTGCCGGCGTAGCGGAGTGCCGGCGGCAATCCGGCGGCAGAGGAATAGTTTCCGCCGGCTGCGAAATTCCCCTCGATACAAGTGTGGAGAACTTCACTGCCTACAGCCGTGCGGCGAGATCGCTGTTGCTCAATTAACGATTTATCGTCTGCAACTCTTGGCTGAAACCCTGATAAATGGTATTGTTATACGTGATTAACTGATCAGGGTGACGGCATGGATATTTTCGACATCATAGGGCCGGTAATGACGGGCCCGTCCAGTTCTCATACCGCCGGAGCGGTAAGGATAGGCCGGATGGCGCATGCCTTGTGTGGCGGCACTCCCGGCCAGGTGCAGATAGAGCTGCACGGTTCCTTTGCCGGCACGGGCCTTGGGCACGGCACGGATTGCGCTCTGCTGGCCGGTCTGCTGGGTTTGGATATCGATAGTTCGGATTTGCATCGGGCACGTGAACTGGCTGACAGGGCCGGTCTTGTTTACACTTTCAAGACAGCCTGCATACCGGAAGCGCATCCCAATACGGCGCGTATCACGACACAAGCCGTTGATGGCAGCCGGCATGTGATTACCGGCGCTTCCATCGGGGGCGGCAATATCCTGATAGTGGAACTGGACGGCTATGAGGTGGAACTGAGCGGCAGCCTGCCGACGCTGGTGGCTATATATCGCGATCAACCGGGCATGATAGCCCTGATGGCCGGTGCCTTCGGCAATCACGGCATAAACATCGCCACTATGCGCGTATCAAGGAAGATGCGCGGAGAGCAGGCTGTGGGCGTTATCGAGACGGATCAGGCGCTTCCTCCGGAAATTACGGCGGAGCTTCTAAGTATCGACGGCCTGAATGAGATCAGGCTGCTGCCGGCTTTAGGGGGCGTGCATGAGGTATAAACAAATCCGCCTCCGGCAAATCAGCAACTTTATTCATGTACGCCCCCTTGGAGGTGCGCCTTGCACAGCGATGCTTTAAAGCTGTCCGATCTTATTGCCGAGGCCGGGGACAGAGGGATCAGCCTGGGTCGCTTGGCGCT
>JAQVUQ010000455.1 GCA_028699365.1 bacterium
AGTAATTGTCCGTGCCGCTGTTCTGTATCTCGTTGGAAGCGCTGCCTTTTATAAGGAAATTGCTGATGCGGTTACGATCACTGGAGGCATCGATAACCAGATTCTTAACGCCGCTGCTGCTGAAAGCGGTGTCACTACTGCTGCGGTAATGCCCTGTCAAACTGCAATCATCGGTATTGACGAACTCTATACCGTTGCCGACACCGAGACCGACATTGAGTGGATTACCCAGACTGACCTCGGATATAGAGCAGTAGCTGCAACCGTCCAGCTTGAGTTGTGGCTTGGAACCTGCTCCTCCATTGCTGATATTGGAGATAACCGCCGATCTACCGTTGATAATTTCGTAGGGAGTTGCGTTCCTGGTGCCGTATCTGTTGGAACAATTAGTCATGGTAGCGCATAATCTCCCCTTGAATATCTGGTGATAGCCGCCGCGAGATATGCCTCCCTGTATGTTGCGTACTACGCCGCTTATTCCGCTGGCGTCAGCATCTGCCCAGGTGGAATCCACTTCCAGTACAGTGGTATCGTAGGTTGCCGATGTTCCCTGGCAACAGTCTGCATATATATTCTCTATGTTGGTCATTTTGAGATTGCCCTGAAGCCAGACCAAACGCTGGTGATAGGTATTATCGCCGTAGATAAGTAAATTCTTCAGGTCTATCTTGAGCGTCTCGCTGAGAATGGCTGCCGGGCTGGAATTATCCTTTATTTGATAGCGGATAGCCGAAACCCCCGCTACATTAGGCAACGAAAAAGTCATATCCTTGATGGATTGATACCAGGTCCTGGTAGCCGCCGTCTGATCCCATTCTATTAAAGCTCTGTCGGCAGGGAAACCGGCCGCGCTGCTGCCGAATATGGTCGTCTTCATGCCGGCTCCCTGCAGCCTGACCAAATTGGTCAGCGTGTCACCGGAACGCGGCAGTATTATAGGACTGGTCGTCTTATAATATCCTGCGGGAAAGAATACCAGTCCTCCGGTATTAGCCATTATGGTAGCAGCAGCATTAACAGCAGCCTGTATAGCTGCAGTGTCATCCGTAATGCCGTCGCCTTTGGCTCCCCACCACTGTGGATAAATCTTTTCCAATTTTCCCCTGTTGCCGCTGAAGGATACCTTCCCGGTAAGGCTGAAAATAGGTTTTACGGGTGCCTGTACAGGTCCGTTGATGGTGACTGTGGCGGTGCCGCTGGTGATATTCAACTTACCGTCTCCCTGGAAGAGGAGCGCAATGTTGGCAGGCACCGTAACGTTGGTAGACACGTCCTTGCCAGCCGGAATAAGCAGCGTTCTGACGTTGCCGCCTATGGCTGTTATGGCTGCCGCAAAGTTGGCATATTTCTGAACGTTGTCCACCGTCGTATCAAATGACTTATTGGATACGTCCTGTATCGAAGTGGTGTCCACATTGACGGCCCAGGCTGTGCCGTCCAGGTATGTATACTGGAGCGTTATGCTGAGGAGAGCTGCAAATATTAGTGTGAATAAGCCTTTCTTTAAAACCGCTCTTTTCATTCTCTTAACCCTCCTATCTTAATTTGGATGCTGATCTAAGACAATGCTGCTTTTGGCCCTCCGTCACCTCCTCCTGATCTTTAATTTCGCACTTGGCAGCTCTCTTCAAGAGCAAAGTCCGAGAGTAGTGATGACCGGCCGTTGCTTGAGCCGTGATTCGACCGCCCGTTGGATCCGTCAACAAACTTTGTAATCTCCGGCAGAGCGGACATATCGAAGTAGCGCAGAACGGTCAACGTGCCTGCCTTCAGCGCTACAGCATCCTGATGTTTTGATCCGTCCAGGGAAGCTATGTTTACAGTCTGATCGCTCTTACCTATATTGCCCACTGCCACCCAGATTGAGTCGTTTATGAATACGGATACCCTTCTATCCCCTTCCGTCATGGGGAAACCGTATGAGCGCTGCCTGCCGCCGTCTTTTACTTCTATGAAGGCTACCGTGTTGGCCGGGGTCATCTCTCTGTAGGTGCGCAGGTATTCCAGATATCTCTCCCTGCCGGCTGCCATGGAGGCGCACATGACCGGATCCAATCCTGCCTTTTTCTGGGCCTTGGCCCACTCCAGCCAGTGATCCCACTCCTGCTTCCACTCGGCTCCCGATATGGTGAACAGATCCTCATGCTCTCCGTAGCAGCCGTCTTCCAGCCAGGGGAACTGCATGTAGGGCACGGCAAAGGCCATCGACAGATGCTCCAACGCCGGTATAAGGCTCGGATCAGGCGTCAGATCCCTTTCCCGCCAGTTTGTTATGAGCTGGCTCCAGTCTACAAACCTGACGACATAGGGCTCATAGTCCTTGGCTTTCTCCCCTGAGACTGACAGATCGCTTACGCCCTCTCCCAGCAGCATGTAGTCCCAGCACTTGTCCTTGAAGGGGGAGGCTATATCCGCTCCTATATGGGCCACTACTATACCGTTCCTGCTCTTTATCCGCGCATATATTCCGGCCAGGAAGTCGTTCCACAGCTCGGCGTAGTACCGATCTATACCTTCCACGTAATCATCCGAGTGATCCACCGTTTCACGCAGTTCCGTGCGCATCTCCTTGAAGTGGATATGCCCGTCATGCTCCGTGTTGTTACATCCCGGCAGCTTCAGGCCCAGACCGCCATCCCAGTAGATGCCGTCAAAGCCGTAGTTGTCCATGAGGTTATCCAGCGCATTGTAGAAGTATGTCCTCCAGCCGGGGCTGCCGGGGCAGAGCATATCCAGATCGTAGAAGACTTCTTTCAGCCTTGCCGCCTTGCGGCTCCATTCAGGACGGTAAGCAGGGCTACGAATATCCAGGTATCCGGGCGATACGTAGGGAATAGCTTTAAGCCCCCTTCTGTGGCATTCATCTATGAACCGGCGCAGGCCTGCCTCGTTTATGGGCTCATAGACTCCCTTGCCCATGAAGCCGGAGACATCGTTCCACCACCAGACATGGACCACTTTAAGCCCGTTCTCGGCG
>JAQVUQ010000456.1 GCA_028699365.1 bacterium
GATCACCACAAGATCGGCTTTCTCTACCTGCGTCGCCGGAGCCTTAAGAAAGGTGGATACTTTGCCGAAGGTCAGCGGGTCCACCAGGCAGACCACTGATCTGATCCGCATGCATTCCGCCACCTGCGGCAGGGCCATCATGCGCTCCATCTCCGTGGTATCTGCTATGCCGGTGGCTTCTATCAGCAAGAGATCGGGCTTTATCTCAAGGCCTATCCGCCTTACGGCTTCTATGAAATCGGTGCGGACGCAGATGCAGAAGAGGCTGCCCCTGTTCAACTCGATAAGCTCATAATCGCCGTGGCCCAGCCGGGCGCCGTCTACGCCGATGCTGCCGAACTCATTGACCAGCACAGCCAGGCGCAGATGGCCGTAGGCGGCGATCATGCGGTTGAGCAAAGTCGTCTTGCCGGCACCCAGGTAGCCTGTGAGCAGTATGGCGTTGCTTATCACAGGGATTTGAGCCATTCGGCGATGACCTCCACGCTGGGCGTGCGGCCCTCTGATTTTATCTCGTCACGGGAGATGATTATGGCAGGAGTCACGGTCACGCCGTATTCGGCAATGGCCTCCTCATCCGAAACCTTGATCAGCTCCACCTCGCTGCCGGTCTCCGTGATGGCCTTCTGACAGCGATCATAGACCTCTGCGCAGGCAGCGCAGCCGCCTCCCAGGACCAGCACCCGGCCGCGCCGCTTCTTTATCATCCGTCCGAACTTCTCGTTTATGCGCCGCTGAATGGCAGCTATCAGCTCATCGCGCGACGGGATGGTGCTGACAAAGGCTATAGTGCCGTCGATGCATATGGTAGGAATGTTCTTGACCATCATAGCCATCATGAACTCGACGGATTCCTTCTCCTTGATCTTGTGTTCACGCCATTCCACCAGGTTATCGAAGTGCGGCATAGCGGCCTTGACGGCCTCCACCATATACTGGCAGGGAGCGCAGGCTTCGGAATCCAGGGTGATGATATCAACTATAACCTTCTCACTCTCGATTTGTCCGTAATCCGAAAGGTCCAGATCCACGGTTACCTGCTCCTCAGTTTCCAGCAGTTGCCGGGCCACATCCTGCTGATAGCCATCGAACACCAGATCCGACACCAGCGCCAGGTTTTCCGGCGGAGTGGCGTAAGGGATATCACAGCCGGGAGCCAGGATGAAGCCCTCTCGCTTGCCCATATCCATGCACTCTATGACGTTTCTGCGTATATCATCCGACGATCCGAAGAGCAGGCCTACGGTCAGCTTCAGATTGCCGCCGAAGGAAACGCCCTTAGCGCGGCAAACGTCCCTGACGTAGCTCAACGGAATGTTCTCATCCACCGATACGTTGTCGGGTCCGCACTCACACATGGCTTCGACATTCTTCTGAGCGTGGCCGCAGACGAAGAACGACGACAGGCATCCCTGCTCCCTGATATGGTCGAAGACCTTTTTGGCCGGCGCGGTGACGAAGGTTCTGAAGGCATCGGGCGATATCTGGCTGGTCATAGGGTCCACGATGGCGATGATATCGCATCCTGCTTCCATATAGTAATCGGCCATCCGGATGCCGACCTGAGCACAGAAATCCAGCAGTTCCTTTACCGGGCCGGGGTTATCGAACATATCCATGAATATCTCGGTGCCTTTGAGATGCAGCGCCAGTGTGAACGGGCCGGTGATCAAACCATAAAGAGCGGTGTCCGGCAAGGCCCGGCGCAACTCTGCGGCAGCCTTGGCGACGACAGGTATGCGACCGTCATCGGGACCGGGCACCTTCAGATCCGACAGTTTCTTTTCATCCAATACATGGGATACTACGGCCGGAGGGTTCTCGGACGACCATTGCAGTCGACACCCCAGAGCCTCGGCTTCAATCTGCAGATCGAAGGCCACCGGTATGCCGTCGGCTCGATATTTTTCCGTTGCGGCAACAGCGCCCTTAACTGTAAGGTCACTCGATTTAAGATATTCCTCGGCCGTCACCCCCAACAGAGCACCGCCATGACATCCGACAAACGGCACCCACGGTGAACGATCCGTCTTCAAGCCCTTCATGGCATCGATTACTATCTGTCTTCCCATTATCTTAAGCCTCCATATGCGCTCTTCGAGCGCAGTTGTTAGTTGTTAGTTGTTAGTTGTTAGTTAAATCATAGCAGGAGCAGTAAGGTTTTTCATGTTCTAATCTGTTATATAAGGGGTATTATTGCTTATTTGGATTTGACAAAGGCCGGGCAGCCGGACTGCTGCAGTTTTTCGGCTTCCGAAGCGGCTGTATTTCTGTCGCTGTAGCTGCCTACCAGCACCTTAGTCGAGGTTCCATCAGGGATCACGGTCACGGCTTTATATCCCCTGGCCTTCATCAGATCGACCATGATATCTGCATTGGCGCGAGACGAAAAGCTGCCCACCTGAATGGAGAAGGTTGTTTTTGGCTTGTCTGCGGAAGAGACGGCGACGGGCTGAACGCCATTGCCGGCAGGTGTTGTCACGCTTGTTGTCGAATCGGCTGTTGCAGGTTCCGGACTGCTCTCTTCAGCGGCTTCGCTATCGGGCGTCGACTGTTCGTTTTCATTTAAGAGCGTGCTGTCCTTAGACGGCGCCACGGGAGCGGGCGGCTGTATTATGGTCATCTCCTTCACGGTATCGGCGGTCTTGTGAGTTATCAGAGCCGGCAGAAGAACGGCCCCGAAGACCAGGCCGCATATCAGAGATGCCGACAACCAGAGCATCTGTCGGCGTTTTACGGATAATAACGACATGCTTTGCCACCTCCCAGAAGCGTGCGGGCCTCCCCCGCCAGATAAAGTGAACCGGCAATGCAGACCAGGCCGTCTCTGCCGACATCGGCTGCAGCCAGCCGCATAGCTTCCGGCAGATCATTACAGGCTTTAGCCTCACCGGGACGCGGCCACATGGCTGCCATAGCGTTGGCGTCCAGCCCTCTGTCACTGGCCGGTGAAACGAAATACGAAGCGGAAACGG
>JAQVUQ010000457.1 GCA_028699365.1 bacterium
ACAGTCTATTCCGCCTTCCGTAGCAGGCACAGGTGGTATTGCGCCGGCACCGGCCACCCACGCCGCCGCGGCGGATTGTTGATCCGGATAGATAAAGGAATCGATAAGATTATCCGTCTGTTGCGTCCCTAAAGCCGCCCAGGATACAATGGTGTTTCCGGTTTGTGCCTGGGAAACTAATAAGCGAATCTTGATTATGCTTCCCCATCCGTTACACGAGCCGCCCTCCTGCTCAAAAGACGCCTTGGAGACGATTACATTCTGCCATTGATCGGTTGAAAGATCGCCTGCATTGCAGGTCCACCATCCCCCACTGCCGCATTGAAATTTGATGGCTATGCTATTCACCATAGACAAATCAGGAACCTTTATTTTGAAACAAAAGCGATCGTAAGTCGTAAGATTCAGACTCACGGTCTTCTCCCAGGCAGCCTGAGTGGTGGATAACGTGAAGTTACAGGGCAAATTGATGCATTGCACTCCATCCACTGTAGCCGCTGCCGGAGTTTGGCCTGCGTACAATGCCCCCCACCCGCTGGGAGAAGTGAGAGGATCGAGACACAGATCCGACGCCATGCATAACTCTGCTAATGACAAGAAACAGCATACTTGGACAGCAATGAGCGCAAGAAATAATTTACTCTTCTTGAACATTTTCTTTACCTCCCTATTAATTTGTTACTCTGTCAGCAATAAGCCTCGATGAAGATTAGTAATCTACGACAAAAGAAGAACCTGGTCCCACCGACTCGCCATTCTATTTGAGATCTATTCTGTAAACATGCCTTTGATATCCGGCAAAGTTATCTGCCAATGCATTGTTTTTAAGCACCACGCCCCGGCCTTCGAATACTACCTCGGCACCGGCCGCGGGCGCCGTGCAGGACAGGTCGAACGTTACGGTTACCGCTTCTTTTGATCCATTCACGGCTATCAGATACAGAGCGCCGTTATATTTCCGCACCATAAACTTAACAACCGGTGAAGAACACCCTATTGCCGGCGTTTCCAAAGGAGAGGCAATCGCCGGAGTGAGTTCCGTGATCTCACGCATCAAACTACAAATCCTGTCCCAGTTAGACTTGCTCTTGGGATGGGCAGCAAAGTAAAAGAAGCCGTTTGCTCCACTTATAAGAGAGAGATAGGTGGAATACTCCTGCTCCGCCGGGGTGAACTCTCTGGGAGCATAAAAGGCATAGCCTGATGAGAAGAGGTAAATCCAGCTCGGCTTGCTATCCTTCCTGCCTATCTCCTGCGCCAGATTGACATAATCCGCAGTAGCGGCAATATTGCCGGATGGAGGATAAGGATAATAATCAATATGGACAATATCACCCGGGAAATCCAGATTCTTGCTCTTCAGATAAGAAAGCCCGTATTCATTGTCGTTCATGCCTACCATATGGTAGGCATCAATTTCCTTGGATTCCTTTATTATTGATGACACGGTCTCATAGTTACTTCTGCCCCATTCCGTACAGAATACCTCATCGAACATTTGCCAGGCAAGAACGGCGGGATGATCCTTGAATTCCCGAATGAGTTTTCCTATCTGCTCCTTGTCTTTGCTGCATATAACTGCCTGTACTTTCAATCCAGCGGTTTTCGCATCATCCAGTATCTGTCGCAGGTAAGTGGACCAGGATGACGACTGATTGGGAAGGAATACGGTTATGGCGTTGGAACCGTTTGCAGCCAGATACTGCAGCAGTTCCAACGTTATGGTTTTGTTCCAGCCGAAACCGAGGGGGATAAACGGTTTGCCGTCTAGCGAAGCTATACGACTTAGCCTGTCTGTTTTTACTTCGTGCAAGGCCGGTTCCAGCTTTTGGAATTTATCCTCTGCACTTGCCAGACACTTGCCTTTTTCATTCAGGCACTTAACGGATAAGACATAGTCCCCGGGGGTCAGCTTGTCGACTCCAGGAACTTTTACGAATATTTCTCCGGCTGGCAACTTGATGAGTTTTTCACTTAACAGCACCCCATTGCTCCCGGACACCTGCGCGAGCAAGCCGGAGTTTTTTACAGTCTCTGTGCTTAGATTCAGCCTGACTTTAGCCAAAAGCTCCGTTTCCACGGTATAACGGTCATACTGTGCCGTAACTTCCATTACCGGGGCTACCGTCAGCATTCTGGCTGATGAATTGATAGTTCGCTCTTCATCTATGGATTTAAGAATTATACTGCATGGGACTCGAGCACCGGCCCCTATTTTTAACTTACCTAAATAGAACTTCTTTGCACTACTTGCAGGCAAATCGACTCTTTGTGCGGATTTTATCGTTTTGCCGGTATCATCTTTGATATCTGCCTGTAATTCTACAAGACGCCTGGTATCGGTGGCATTGACCAACAGCACTGCCAAGGTACAATCTCCGGATGGAAGGGTCTGGATCTCGGCGCTGTTTACGTATAACCGATAACTTGTCAACGTTGCATTATCTATCAGAACCTTGCCGAAACGATCGGGCGTATGGAAGCCTGCAAACGTGGGCGACCAGCAGGTATTCTCTTTGGTGGTAATATTATTTGCGCATATGTTTATACCCCACCACTCGCCCACTTTTCCATCTATTCCCATTTCTCCGAAGGGGAGAAAGATTTCTGCGCTCCAGTATCCGTCGCCGGTGTAAGTAACCGCCTTCCAGGCGCAATTCCAGGATCCATCATGATCCCGGGCATCAAACTGCACCCCGGCTTGATTAAGGGCAAGATGATAATAGTTAGTTCGGCTGAACTGCGGATCTATGAAGATCTCTATGGAAGGATCACTCCATACAGTGCCGTCTCTGTTTAATATCTTGCAGGCATTCTGCCCGGCATTTTTATCCTGGCAGTAAACTCCGATATAGATACCTTTATCGTTGTAAAGCAGTTTGGCAAAACCGGGGGCACGCGGGGTACCTCCGTTTAGCAGATGGAAAGGCAATTCGGGAGCTATTTCCCAGGGAGCCTTATCAAG
>JAQVUQ010000043.1 GCA_028699365.1 bacterium
GTTCAAGCCGCTGGACGGGATCTGGATCTACGCGAACACGTCGTACACGATCCCGCAAATTATCGTAACCGCGATCATTGCTGTCGCGAGTCTCGGTTATTCTCATTCCCCTGGATTCGGCTATCATAGATGCATTCACTATATTGACGCTCTCAGGCATGGCGGACGAAAGCACTCCTGCAATCATGGCCCTGGTAATGGCCGTGGTGGAGAGGTCGTTTATGCTGCCGGCGTATGCAATATCCAGTGAAGTTATGCCGCTGCCGGCCAGGCCGTAAAGCATCTTGCCCAGCTTGGTCGCAAAGCCTATATAAGGCGTAGTGGCTTCCATGACGGATGCATCGACGCCCGGCAGATTGACAGCCGCCCGCACGCTCCCGTCCTTGAAATACATGACTATCTGCTCAGCCACGTCTATGGCCACATTGATCTGTGCTTCACGAGTGGACGCACCCAGATGCGGGGTGGCGATGATGTTGTCGCAATCCAGAAGTGGATTCTCCAGCGGCGGTTCGCTGACAAAGACGTCCAGTGCGGCACCAGCGATCTTACCTTCCATCAGAGCGCTGTAGAGGGCGCTCTCGTCGATGATGCCTCCCCTGGCGCAGTTGATGATTCTTACTCCCTCTTTCATCATGGCAAACTGTTTGGTGCTGATGAGATTGAGCGTATCTTTTGTCTTGGGAGCATGGACGGTTATAAAATCCCCTTCCTTGAGGACAGTCTCCAGAGAAGCGATTTTTATTCCCATCTTGGCCGCCTTGTCGGCAGAAGCAAACGGATCGTAAGCTATTACCGACATACCGAATCCGATGGCTCTCTTGGCCACTTCAAAACCTATCTTGCCCAGGCCGATTACGCCCAGCGTCTTGCCGTAGACTTCCACTCCCGTAAACTTGTTTCTCTTCCATTCTCTGTCGATTCTAAGAGACTGGTCTGCCTGCGGGATATTTCTCGACAGCGACAGCATGAGCGCCAGGGTGTGCTCTGCGGCTGCCATGGTATTGCCGTCCGGAGAGTTCACCACCACTATGCCCCTGCGAGTGGCTGCGGGTATCGATATATTATCTACACCCACGCCCGCTCTGCCGATAATCTTCAGATTATCGGAGGCCTCTATTACCGCCTCCGTTATCTGAGACTGACTTCTGACTATCAGCGCATCGTAGCCCTTGATTATCTCACAAAGGGCCGCTTCGTCGTTGCCGGTGTTGACGTCCACCTCGTGGCCGGCCACCTGCAGGATATGTACGCCTTTTTCGGATATGGGATCGCTGACAAGTATTCTCAATACCCTCACCCCTTTTTTAGCTTTTCAGGCTGAAGACTGAAGTCTGAAGGAGTTTACGCTCAAGCGCTTTTCTTCAGCCTGCTCACTGCTTCATGCCTTATTATAAAAAAAGCCTCTTGTCCCAGTAAAGGGACGAGAGGCTTGATTCCCGCGTTGCCACCCTATTTGGCTGCTTGCGCAGCCCTCTCTTAAGCGATAACGGGCTTAACCGGCAGAGGGCTTACAGACCAGGTAAAGGCGTTCAACCCTGCGACTCAGGAGCGGATTCAAGCATTTACAGTGCCGGCTTGCAGCGTCCGCCGACTCTCTACGACTGCTACTGCCCTACTACTCTCCGTCAACGTCATTAACAGGCTGATTTTAGCACAGGAAGCGAGCAAAAGCAATAGCTTCTTATACCCTCTCGTTACAACCGATAACCGCTCCCGGATCGAGATAGACCGCCGGCCTGATGCGGCTGGATGTGCCTATGATAGCTCTGTTGAGAACGGCGCCTTCGCCGATCACCACGTTCTCCCACAGGATGCTCTCCTTCAGGCTGCTATGGCTGTCCACTATGCTGTTGCGCCCGATAAAGACGTTGGGTCCCAGATCGACTCCGTCCATTATCCTGACGCCATCCCCGATGTACGCAGGCCCGGTAATCCTGGCGGTGGGGCTGATGACCGCATTTTCGCCGATGACAACGTCATCGCCCTCATTAAAGCTCAGGCCGTCTATACTTACATATCCGGCCGCTATATCGCGATGCGCCTGAAAATACTTCTCCGGATTGCCGATATCCAGCCAGTATGCCTCCTCAAAATAACCGTACATGGGTCTTTTATGAGCCAGCAGATCAGGATAGACCTTTCTCTCCAGGGAATACTCTGTCTCAGGAGGAATGTAATCCAGTATCTCGGGTTCGAAGATATAAGTGCCGGCATTGATATGATGGGATGTCACGGCATCAGGAGCAGGCTTCTCGGTAAAACGCAGTATCCTTCCGTTATCGTCTGTATCGATTACGCCGTAAGCAGTAGGATCATCCACGTAAGCCAGGCTGATCGTGGCTACAGAGCCTCTTCGCGTGTGATAATCGATCATTTTGCCAAGATCCAGATCGGTCAGGACATCACCATTGAACACCATAAATGTTTCATTGAAATGCGAGGCGGCGTTCTTTATGGCGCCTCCGGTTCCCAGTGGGCAATCCTCGATCACATAATCCACCTTCATGCCGAAATTGTCTTCGGATTCTATATAATGCTTCAGCATATCAGGCAGGTAGCACATGCTCATGACTACTTCCGTTATACCGTAGTTGCTCAGTCTGCGCATCATATGCCCTATAAACGGACGGTTGACAATAGGAACCAACGGTTTGGGAAGCGTATAGGTCAAAGGATAGAGCCTTGTTCCTTTTCCGCCTACAAGAATCAACGCCTTCATATCATACCCCCTTCTTTGTACCTTATTTAATACCCTTGTAGCTTGCTTTCTAAACATAGCAAGCGTTATGTTTATGATATTCTTTTCGTCCGTTGGATGCAAGTAGAGGTCTATCTCTGCTTCTGCGGCAGGAGCAGGATATAGCCCTCTCCGTTCACGGGGATGATGCCTGGTATGACCTGCAGGAAGCTCTGCCAGGTGGTGAGACGGGCAACGTATGAGGACAGGTCCCGCTCCTCCAGATACGAAGGAGAAATGATTACACTGCGGCTTAAGTCGGCAAGCGCCTCAAATCTTGCCGCAGTTGCCGTCCCCATACTCAGGATATTCTCCAGGGATGAATCTCTCCCCTTCATTTCAGCGTGCGGGATAAAGATGCTCCAGTTACCGCTCCATACGCTCGCATTGGTCAGGGTGAAGGATTGACGCGTCCCGGTGGCTGAACGCAGTTCCAGAGAGCGTCCGGCAGGGCTCTGCTCGCTTCTCGCCTTGCTGTCAGGCTGATTTGCTTTGACGGTAGCCGGAGCAACTGCTTCTATCGTTATTCTGTCGCGGCTTACCTTGATGCCGGCAAAGGGCTGCTGATTAACCGAGAGGGTCGCCGTCGTGCTACTCTTCTCCATCAGCGGAGCAGGTATGCCGGCGGCGCGAGCCGACTTCAGCGGGGCTCTAGACAAGGACGCCGCGCTGCCCCTGGCTTCGGAGGCAACGGACATGTCCCGGTCCGGTAAAGCGCTATCGGTGTTGCTGGAATGATCGTCTTTAACACCGGTATGGGAATTACCGCTGTACCGCATTTCCGAAACCGGAGAACTGGGAACCGGAGGCGTAATTCCTCCTTCTGTTCTATTCTCAGCCGGGCGATTTTCCAACTTGTTATCCGACTGTACCTGCTTTGCCGTCAGGACCGGTGTATCCTGCGACGTATCGTTCACCGGCACCTCTGTTCTTGCCTGCGAACGGTTCTTTTTCGCAACGGCGCTTTGCGTGCGCTTGCCGTCAAGCGGTGGTTTCTTGGGCTGCATCATTTCTATAGCGGTATTGCTCTTCTCTTTTGACAGGGGGATGTCCGTATACCGGGCATCATCATGAACTCCGTGTATAGTCACCAGAGCCAGCAGCAGCACCAGCGCACCGGCTCCTGCCAGCTCAAACGGACGTCGTGAGACGGGAATGCCGAACGGCAGATTCCGCCACCAGGGATTTCGTCTTCGCTGCTCCTCGTCGGCCAGCCTGGCATGAAGCCTGGCGGCAAATCCGGCAGGCGGATCCACACGACTCATCTTCTGCAGATGTCCCCTGACATCCGACAGCTCTTCCAGCCTGCGTCGACACTCCGGGCAAGCGGCCAGATGCTCTCTCAAGCCCTCGGCTTCACCGGGAAGCAGTTCGCCGTCCATATAAGTTGATATCATATCTTCACGATAGCGACAGTTCACCCTTCAGTTCCCTCCGTATATTCGACGCTGCACAAGCCCGGGAAGTTCCGTCTGATGATTTGCTGCAGTGCAGCTCTGCCGCGATGGACTCGCGATTTGACCGTGCCGACGGATATTCTCAGTGTCTGCGATATTTCCTGGTAACTGTAATCGTGAATGTCGCGCATAACCAGGACGGCGCGTTGCTCGGGCGGCAACTGCAACAGGGCTTTCTGAATATCTTCCTGGAGAAGAGCGGCTTCCGCACAATCGGCAGGGTTGCCGCCAGGATAAGGATCGGATCTGTCGCCGATAGAATCCAGGGGCGATGTCGGCCGTCTGTTGCGGCTGCGCGCAATGTCTATGGCGGTATTGGAAATGATCCGGTAAAGCCAGGTGGAGAAGGCTGAACGCCCGTCAAAGCTCACCAGCGATCTGTAGGCTTTTATCAGCGCTTCCTGAGCAACGTCCTCGGCATCCGCATGGTTGCCGGACATGCGATAAGCGGTCTCATAGGCTTTCTGCATATAAGGTGATATAAGTTCCTCGAAGGCGCCGGCATCACCGGAGCGGCAACGCTCTATAAGGCTCTTTTCACGCTCGTCCAAACAGCTTCCCCCACAGCAAGATACATTGATTGTAACATCTGACGGCTTTAAGTCAAAGGAGAAGGGATTGCAAGTGAGAGCACCAGGGTGACGTTGTGCGAAATATCATTTGATGTATATTACGGTATCTTTGCCTTCTTTAATAACCACCTTTTGATGCATCTTCCATAGATTGGATATGGAATCAACGGCATAATCGTTGGTGTACCTCAATACAGCATCAAGCAAATAAGTCCCCGGCGCGAGCGGAATTGCCGGATTACCGTTATCATGCTCGTGCCTGTCTTGCCACCAGAGTATACCGCCCCACTCGGGCCCGGACATACCTGAAATTACGGGCTTACCTGTATCAGCATCAGTTAAGCTGTATCCTATCCAGGCACTTTTTATATACTGTTCCGGTGCTTCCCGGCTCAAAACAGGGAACATTTCATTTGGTGATGCTTTGAATACAAGGCACTGCTCTGCCGTTTTGACTGCCAATCGTATTTTTGTTGTTTTACCCGGATATACATTAAACGAGGTATGCAGAGGGAAATACCGGTTGCCATAGGGCTTTAACCATAAGGTATATTCACCGGAAGGCACTTTGCTTGGTGCATGGAAGTATGACGTGCTGTTGACCGCTATTCCGTCCTTAGTGAGCAGCAAGGCATTGAAACCGCTCAAGGCTTTCCCTGTCCCGGCATCTATAACCGTCAAATCCAGTTCACCGGGGTCAGGAACTTTAAGTAGTATATTCTTCTTCGCACGGCCTTCATCCACTCGTATCGGTTTTCCGATATACAGTGGTTGTTGCTTCTTGTCCAATACCATAATAACCACGTCGCCGCCGGACATATTATAGACGGAAAATGAACCGTTATTGCTGATGCCGAAAGATCTCGCTACGATGTCCCAGGATGATGCTTTCACTGATGGAGCGGTATAATATTTCCTGCTCGGTCCTCTTTGTCTGGCCCAGACAGCCACACTTCCCGACGTCAAAGGCCTGCTGCTTTTAGCATTAATAACGCGCCCGGAGACGGCGCCTGTCGGCAAAGTTAGATTAACCGTATTATTGCCGGGTGCAAGCATCACTTCCCGGCTGTAGGGATAAGCCGGTTTACCGGACTTAAAGTTGTAAATGCAATAGTTGAAAACTGTGCGACCGGTCTCCTCGAGATGCAATTCAAACTGTCCATAGGAATCTGTTTTGCATGAATCGCTGTCCATACCTTGCGAGCTTACGGATACTCTTGCCCCCGATACAGGCTTACCATATCTGGTCACCGTTCCTTTTACGGTTACGAGTGAGGCCCTGTCAATGTCCAGCAACGCTTTTTTACCCGGCAGCAGCAAAACCTTACGCGTGATCGTCTGTCTGTCGTTCGTTATAGTTACATCATACAGCGCCGGTCCCAGGTTGGAGTATACGGCATATCCATCGGCAGGTAGTTTGCCTGTAGGCAGCGGCGGCGTACTGGAAGCAGGTGCTACCAGGCCATTAAGATGCAGATAGACTAAGGGATTATTACCGACAAGACGCTTTGCTCTGATCTCCAGCGTTGATGTCGGCGGTATCATTATAACTATACCCTTTGAAGTATCGACTTTCTCCTCTATCAGGCGTGGGGCCCCTTCTCTCTCTACAATAAGGCGTACAACCTGTTCCGGTAAATTGCCGACGCTGAATCTCCCGTCGTCATCCGTAACTGTAGTGAAGCGGTATACAGCCTTATCAATCGTGGGCGATTCAAAGGCATCGGCTCTCTCGGTAACGATAATTCTTGCTCCTGCGACCCCCTTATTGGAATAATCCATTATTCTGCCGTTAACGGTAAATGCTCTCTTCGTTTCCTGTGGAGCCTGTTCGGCGCGAACGGAGGTAACTGCAATCGAATAAGCTGCAAGTGAGAGAAAAATTATTAAAAGAGATACAAGCCGTTTTATTGTATCGATCTGCTTGGACAGAGGCATTGTCACCGCTCCTCTTTACAATAATTCGACTTAAATGAATCATACTGTCAGGTAAGATTCTATCTTTTCCGCTATAATGGTAAATTAATCCTGAAAAAATGGTCGGGGCGGCGGGATTCGAACCCACGGCCTCACGGTCCCGAACCGTGCGCGCTACCAAGCTGCGCTACGCCCCGACGAAGACAGTGTGTATTTTACCATCTTTTCATTCTTTTGGGAAGGGTGATGACGGGTTCAACATTCAAGGTTCAGAAGTTCAAGGTTTTTGGAGCCGGTTGCTGGAGCTTGGTGATCAGGCAAGCCAGACGATCAGCGCTTGTCTCCCAGTATCTCCCCCGTCGGCACGATGTGAGAAATAACGGTTATTGTTACAGGAGGTGCAGATGTCGACCACCTTGATATTCGTTTCCGGTATGCCCACCTCTACCAGTTGCTCGACGTTCGCTCGACGTAAATCCAGAGTGATGCCGCCGTCAGGCTTTTTGACCGTATGCCGGTTTGAGAGATAGCCGCTCTCTGCAAGCCGGTTGGGATTGAAATCGTAGCAGCACGGTCCTATGGAAGGCCCGATGACGGCGTTCATATGCACAGGATCACATCCATGGAGCTGCACCATCGCCACTGCAGTCTTGAAGGCTATGCCCAGAGCCGTTCCTTTCCAACCGGCATGAACGGCGGCAACCGCTTTACCCTCCTGATCAATAAGAGCTATCGGCAGGCAATCGGCCGTAAATATCGCCAGAGGTCTGTCAGGTATGACAGTTATCAGAGCATCAGCTTCACCCAGAGGGCTATCCGTCTGCTGATCGATCTCCTCCGTGACATGCAGAATTTCGTTGCCGTGCGTCTGATCGACACAGGACATACAACAGGCGTCGAGCAATAGTTCATGCAACAGCAGACGCCTGTTGTAGATAACGTCGTCATGCCGATCGTTTACATGAAGCGCCAGATTGAGAGCACCGAATCTGCCTCTGGCTCCGGGAAGACACCTGCCGGTAAAGACATACCTCCCGCTACCGTATCCTCCCATCAGCAGTTCATCTGCAGATCTACAAAGGCACATGCTTCCCCTCACGTCTCAGTATATCCCGGGCTGCAAGAACACCGGATGCGGAAGCCTGAACCAAGCCTCTGGTCAGTCCTGCGCCGTCGCCTATGGCATAGAGACAGCCTATTTCGGTTTCCAGCTTGTCCGTTACTTTTAACTTGGAGGAGTAGAACTTCACCTCGGCCCCGTAAAGGAGAGTATGCCGGGAATATATTCCCGGGGCCAGTACATCCAGCGCCTGAAGCATCTCAATAATATCCGTCAGATAGCGGTAAGGCAAAACGAAGCTGAGATCACCCGGAGAGGCGCTGGATAGAGACGGCTTGATAACGCTGTTGGCTATCCGCTCGGGAGTCGATCTCCTGCCGTTAAGCAGATCGCCGAGCCGTTGAACGATGACGGTCCCTCCCAGCATATTCGCCAGCCTGGCCATATACCGTCCGTAATCTATAGGCTCATGAAAGGGTTCGGTAAAAGGAGTACTGACCAGGAGGGCAAAGTTGGTCTTGTCGCTCTTCTGATCTGCATAGCTGTGCCCGTTGACGGTTATGACGCCGTTGTTGTGCTCGGTCACCACTTCGCCGTTGGGACAGACGCAGAAGGTGCGTATCTGATCGTCGAAGTGCTTGGTATAGTAAAGCAGCTTGGGCTCGTAGACTACATCCGTGATATGGCGCATAACCTCCGAGGGGAGTTCAACCCTGACACCTATATCCACCGGGTTGTTGATAGTTGTCAGATTCAGCCTGGCAGCCTCTGATGTCAGCCAGGGAGACCCTTCCCTGCCCGGGGCGACCACCACGTATCGACTTCTGTATTCGCCTTCGGTTGTCGTTACCCCGACGACGTTTCCGTTCTCCACCAGCAGCCGTTCCACGGTGGTTCCCATGATCAAGTCTATCTTACCATCCAGGTAGTCTCTGATGCCCTTGAGAACCCGCCCCCCGCCGTCGCTGCCCATATGCCTGATGCGAGCCGCTACCAGCTTGAGCTCAGCCTTTACGGCCTGACGTGCAATTCTGGCGATATCGTCGTCATTTGTGCCGTATGTGGTTGTGGGCGCGCCGTATTCCAGGTAGAGCCGATCGACGTAATCTATCAATCCGATCAGCGTTTCCCGGGAAACATATCTGTCCAACTGGCCGCCGACATCAGGTGAGAGGGTCAGTTTGCCGTCGCTGAAGGCGCCGGATCCTCCCCACCCGCAGAGAAGCGAACACGGATCGCAGGCAACGCATGCCTTTGCCGGCCACCTGCCCGGGCATTTCCGATCGTCTATATCCAGCCCCTTGTCAATCAGGAGTATCTTCAGACCGTCCTGCTTGACCATCTCCAGGGCCGCAAATATGCCGGCCGGACCGGCCCCTATTATAATGACATCGTATTGCATAGATTTCCTCCCGCCTGATATTTTACGCGACAGTCTATGCTTTATCTACCCTGCCGACAAGCAGGGTAAACGGAGACAATTATACTTAAAACGGAGGAATTCAGAATAAGGAATTCAGTTGTCAGTAGTTCAAGCATTAATAGCGGGCGAAGCTGAAAGGCCAACTGCCAGAGAAAGAGACGCGCAAGCTATTCTGAATTCTGGCTTCTGACTCCTGATAATAAGTATGGTCGGGGCGACTGGATTCGAACCAGCGGCCTCTTGAACCCCATTCAAGCGCGCTACCAAGCTGCGCCACGCCCCGACACGCAGGATATTATAACAAATTGAAGCCACACTTACAATAAGATATGCCCGGTTGCTGTAAAGAGGATTATCCGGCCTCCGGTTTTGGCTGCCGCAGCATCAGTGTGGACACCACCTGGCGTGGGTCCTTTCCCTCATAAAGAACGGCATAAATTTCCGCCGTCACCGGCATTTCTATGCCCATTTTAAGCGCCAGCAGATGAGTTGCTCTGGCGGTAGGCACGCCTTCCACCACCATATGCGTCTTGTCCAGCATCTCGGCTACCTTCTCGCCCTTGCCGACGGCCTCGCCGAAGCACCTGTTGCGGCTATGGCGGCTCATGGAGGTAACCATAAGGTCTCCCAGGCCGGACAGCCCGTAGAAGGTCTCCTGGCGCGCTCCCAGCGCTTTGCCCATACGCACCATTTCAACCAGACATCTGGTCAGCAGAGCCGCCTTGGTGTTGTCGCCGTATCCCAATCCGTCGCTCATACCGGCGCCGATAGCCATGATGTTCTTCAGCGCTCCCCCCAACTCCACTCCGATAAGATCATCGTTGGTATAGACTCTGAAATAATCGGTCATCAGTATACGCTGCGCCATGAGAGCCGCTTCCTGCGGCCCGGCGATAACGCTGGCTGTCGGTATGCGACGCACCACCTCTCCGGAGATGTTCGGTCCTGAGAGTGCGGTCACTCTGTCCGGGTTTCCTAGGATATCGGACAGAACCCGGGTCATTCTGAGTCCGGTATCTATCTCAATACCCTTGGTGGCACTGACGATTACGGATTGTGCGTCAATAAACGGCAGAATCTGATTGGCTATCGTACGCATGGATGATGAGGGAACGGCAAGGATGACCAGCAGCGCTCCTTCAAGTGCTTTGGCAATATCCGAAGTCGGCTGAAGGCTGTCCGGAAATGGTGAGCCGGGGAGATATCGCCTGTTCTCCCTGCCGGCTGTCATCTCATCGGCATGTTCAGGCCTTCTTGACCAGAGATTGACGGCACAACCGCCGGAAGCCAGCATCAGCGCCAGAGTTGTGCCCCAACTGCCTGCGCCTATTATGCATACTTTTTCATTGCTCATATGATTTCATCCAACGTCTTTAATCCGGGCGGCCACATAGGGTCGCCCCTACAATCATTAAGCGTCGCTCTCATGCTGTTCGACAGGCAGCCTCACCCGCTTGCCGAAGCGGTTCTCCGTTCCGGCGAGCAAACGCTTTATGTTATCTCTGTGGCGCAGCAGCACCCATATGGAGGCGATCAATCCGAATACCAGCACGGGCTTCTGACAATTGAAATATGCCATAACCGGCGTCAGAAAGACGGCTGTGACTACGGATGCCAGTGAAACGTACCTGCTTACGGCCAGAACTATCAGCCATATGACGGTGCATGCGCCGGCGACGGCCGGCGACAGGCCCAGCAGCACTCCCAGCGTAGTTGCCACACCCTTGCCGCCCTTGAAACCGAGCCAGATGGACCGGTTATGCCCCAGCAGCGAGGCGATGCCGGCCAGGACAGCGGCTAACGGTCCTCCCAATTGATGGGCAAGGATAACGGGAATCGCACCTTTGGCGGCGTCGAGCAGCATAGCCGTAACGCCCCAGGGATACCCCAGGATACGGAGAACATTGGTGGCGCCGATATTGCCGCTGCCGTGTTGCCTGATATCAATACCGCGCACCGCCTTACCGATAAGCAGCCCGAAAGGTATGGAACCTATCAGATAGGATGCTGTTACGATAGCAATCATCTTGTACATCTCAATCACGCTTCTTAAATATAATTCTTAACGGTGTTCCTTCAAAATCGAAAGCGCTTCGCAAACGGTTCTCGATATAACGCTTGTAAGAAAAATGGATCAGTTCAGTATCGTTTATGAACATCAGTATGGTCGGCGGATGCGTCTGCGGTTGTGTGGCATAGTAAAGCTTCAGCCGCCTGCCTTTGAAGTGTGCCGGCGGATGCTCGATCATGGCATCATGCAGCACTTTGTTCAGGGCGGCGGTGGCTATACGCTGTCCTCCTTTGTCGTAAACCTCCGTTACCCGGCTCAGCAGCCCTTCCATCCCTCGCCCGGTCTTGGCCGAGGCTATGACGATGGGGGCAAAGCTGTAAAAGCCCATGTCGCTTCTTATCAGCGTATGCATTTCCTGGCTCAGGTCTTTGATTATCGTTCTCGACCATTTGGGAAGTTCCTCCTGGGCAAGATCCCATTTATTGACCACTATAACCGCACATTTCCCCTTCTCGGCCGCGTATCCGGCTATCTTCTTATCCTGATCGGTCAGACCCTCGACGGCATCGAGGATTATCAGGCAGACATCGGATCTGTCCACTGCCCTCAAGGCACGCAGAACGCTGTAGTATTCGACGTTGTCCTCCACTCTGGCACGACGGCGCATACCGGCCGTATCTATCAGCAGAAACTCACGGCCCATATATGTGAAATAGCTGTCGATGGCATCTCTGGTAGTTCCGGGGATGTCACTGACGATAA
>JAQVUQ010000458.1 GCA_028699365.1 bacterium
GGCCGGAGCCGATTTCCTCTGCTACGTGACGCCCGCCGAGCATCTGGGTCTGCCCGAGGCCGAGGACGTGCGCCAGGGGATCATTGCCGCGCGCATCGCCGGCCACGCAGCCGATATAGTCAAGGGAGTGCCCGGTGCCAGGGAATGGGATCGTCGCATGGCTCAGGCCCGCAAAGCGCTGGATTGGGAGACACAGATGGAACTGGCCATAGATCCCGCCCGCGCCCGTGAGTATCATAGCCGTCGGGCCGGGAAGGATCCCGAGGTCTGCTCGATGTGCGGCGATTTCTGCGCCATGAGAGTGCTCAGCCGGCAACTGGAAGAAGGACGAGCTACATGCAGATGCAGCGAATAGAAGGTATTGCGGATGTGCTCCGGGCCGTTAAAGCGGCCCGGAGAGGCGGACGGAGAATAGGGCTGGTGCCTACCATGGGCGCACTGCACCGCGGGCATGCCGCCCTTATAGAGCGGGCAGCCGGAGACGGCTGCTTCACCGTCGTCAGCATCTTCGTCAATCCTGCGCAGTTCGGACCCAACGAAGACCTGGCCCGCTATCCCAGGCCCCTGGAAAACGATCTTAAGGTTGCCATGGCAGCCGGTGCCGATGCAGTCTTCACACCCGCAGCGTCGGAAGTCTATCCGCCCGGATTCGATACCTGGGTGGAAGTGGGCGGAGGGCTGACGGATCGTCTGTGCGGCGCATCCCGTCCCGGCCATTTCCGGGGTGTAGCCACCATCGTGCTCAAGCTGTTCAATATGACGGAGCCCGACAGAGCATATTTTGGGGAGAAGGATTACCAGCAGTTGCAGGTGGTCCGCCGCCTTGCCCGAGATCTGGACCTGCCGCTGGAAGTAGTCCCCGTACCCACCGTGCGTGAGGACGACGGGCTGGCCATGAGTTCCCGCAACAAGTATCTCTCCCCCGAAGAGCGCGTCGTCGCCCCCCGGCTGTATCAAGCTCTCAAGACGGCGGCGGAAGCGGCCGCCTCCGGCGAGCGCCGTGCCTCTGAGATACTCCGCCGGGGAGTGGAGATAATTGAAACCCAACCGGCCTTTCAAATAGATTATCTGGAAATAGTAGACGGCGAGGGCCTTCAGCCTTTAAATGAACTGAAACCCGGCGCCGTGATGCTGGCCGCCGTGCGTCTGGGCAATACCCGCCTGATAGATAATATACGGTTGACATAGAATCGACATTGCCGGCACCTTCTTCCTAATCGGCTTTATCCGGGAAACCCATACTCGTAAATTCCAGCTTCCCGCAGAGATTTCGCCAGTTTATAAACAGATAACTCTCCGGAGGATTCTGTTCGCCCCGGTAGCCCTGCTCTCTTATCACTACATAGCAGCCGTAGATATTGATATAGTAGCCGCAAACCGGCAGTATACGCTTCAGCCCGTGAGACGCAACCACCAGTATCCCCGGATGTCCGGCATCGATCTCACCCTTGAAGGCTTCAAAAGTCAGGGGCGTATCCATATATTCAACTACAGGCCAGACAAACCGCCTGGTCTGTACCTTATGACCCTTTGCGGCCATATACCTTGTCAGCAATTGGTCCAGCTTACAGCCGCAGCCGGCTTCGGTCATGGATATGACAAGCTTTGCTCTATCCCGGCAATCGGCCAGATTGAGTGATTTGCGCTGATTCCAATAAGCGATCAGCGCTGCGGTTGCGGTTGCTCCCTCCGTTATAAAGTAGGGGAAAACGGGAATTCCCTCTATAATGTGACAGGAATACTCACTCTTTTGCGGCGCAGGGCAGGAGTTCTGATACAGGTCGTTTTCCAGCAGCTTGCCGTCCACTATCTCCCGGGTGCGTATATCCAGGGTCATATGCCCTGCAACCTGTTCCCCCTTTTCCAATATCGGATAACGAATAAGATATGTTGCCGCTCCAGCGTAAACGAATTCCCGTTTTCCCAGGAGCTTGTCCCTGCCTATAGCCCTCCCGGCAATTTCATCAAGCTCTTTGCCGGCTCTGTCAAATGGATTGATATCGGGGGAATACTCCAGCAACGTGCCTTTCATGTCCGTGCATCGGTAGGCAAAGTCATCCGTGACGGAACCGGCAAAAGCAACGTTGGCGCAGGCTATCGATATAAGAGATACAATTGCAAGAGCAACTGACAATACGGAGTTACCGGAAAGCACCTGAATCATTCCTCCTTAAGAAGAATCGGTTTTAATACGGCAGAATATGCGGCGTCAGGAATATGACCAATTCCGAATCCTGCTGATCCTGCGTTCTGCTCTTGAAGAGATTGCCTACCAGCGGGAGATCTCCCAGCAGCGGCACCTTATACTCCACCTTGTTACTGTTTCTGCGTGCCAGCCCTCCAATGACGATGGTCTCACCGTCCCTTACCCGGATGGTGGTCTGAGCCGTTCTGATCACCACGCTGGGCGGCGCGTCCTGCGACGTCTGCCCGGTTACGGCACTCACTATGGGATATATCTGCGTGGTGACCATGCCGTCCGGGTGGACGTGAGGAATAACCGTCAGAGATATGCCCACCGGCACCGTTTCCCAGGTAACATCGGTAATCGTTCGGTATTGAGTAGGGTTGGTATTGGGGACAGCCTCCTCGCGGGTTTTTACGATCTTATAGCTGTATGTCTCCCCCAGGATAATGCTGGCCGTTTGGTTGTTCAAAGCGGCAATCTTGGGACTGGTAAGCACACGGGCTTTATTCTCCGTAACCAGCATATCCAGTGTAGCCTTGAGGGAACTCTGCACTATCGTTCCGTAATTCACAGTGCTGTTCCCCAGGTTTGTATTGATATCCAGACCTGTCTTGCCCTGGCTTATCTGCCAGTTGATATTGAAATTGCCGGAGGCACCGGCCGTCATATCAACAAATTGCACTTCTATCAATACCTCAGGCGGAGCCATATCGACTATTGCGAGAATATCCTTGACCTTGGCCCGTTTATCCGGCTTGCCGATGATTATTATGG
>JAQVUQ010000459.1 GCA_028699365.1 bacterium
TTTTATCCCTCATCCATCCTGCTTACAGTTTGTTCTATAATCATTCCGCAATCCGCATTCGTCATTCTGCATTAAGCTATGTCCCGGGCCTCTGCCTACGGTCCGGCCGATAGACGATATCATGCGTGACATGCATCCGATACACTGCTCGGAGCTTTCATTGATGCAGGCCTTGCCGGGATAGAGACGATAGCTCTCCCGGTAACGCATCGGCGTAAAGTTAGGCATCAGAATATTGGCGCCGCATCGCAGCGCCTGCTGTCTGCCCTGTGGATCTATGGTAGCAACTGCCGTGGTGGCCGGTATCATCAACAACGGTGAACTGAGCCGAAGCATAGCCACCTCTCGCAGGACGAGATTCAGCGTTCCACACTCGGCATCGGCCAGAGGCGTGCCCTCGGCAGGTATGAAGGGGCCTATTCCGGCCATTTCCAGACCCATATCGCGTATCAATTCCACATCACGCGCCAGGCTCAGACAGGTCTGCCCCGGCAATCCTACCATATTGCCGGAACCGGTCTGGTATCCCAGTTCCTTAAGCCGGCGCAGGCAGAGAAGGCGATGCTCCAGAGTCATCCCGGGATGCAACTCGGCATACAGTTCAGGATCCGATGTTTCATGACGGATAAGAAAACGATCCGCCCCGGCCGCTTTGAATGCCTGATAATCTTCGTAGCTGCGCTCACCGATAGAGAGCGTCACGGCCATACCGTAGGATTCCTTGATCCCCCGTATTATCCGGATGATCTTATCCGTGTCGTACCAGAGATCATCACCCGATTGCAGAACCGCCGTACCGATATCCATTCTATGCGCAGATGCCAGAGCCTCCACCACTTCATCCGGCTCCATCCGGTATCGCTCCACCTGCCGGTTATCCAACCTTATGCCGCAGTAGCAGCAGTTGTTACGGCAGTAATTGGAGAATTCCACCAGAGCACGCAAGTGGATTTCATCACCCACAGCGCTATGCCGTACCCGGTCCGCAGCCTGGAACAACTCCTGAACCACTTTCCCGTCAGCGGTTGCAAAGAGATCCGTCATCTCCTCAACCGTCATGATACGGCCTCTCTCGGCTTCTTCAATTATCTTCAGCAATTTATTCTGCATCATTTCCAACTCCGAATATATTCTGTCATCCTGATCGATATATGTCAAGGAAAGAAGAAGAGGATAAGGGTCAGGTGTTTACATTCAGCTTGTAAAGCGGATAGGGGTCAGGTGTTTACATTCAGCATTCTTGCAGAACGCTAAATATCAACACCTGACCCCCGAAGAAGTGCTAAATATCAACACCTGACCCCCGAAGAAGTGGGCACAAAGGTTCAGGCATAGTATTATGGCCTTTGGAACCGGACCAGGAAAGTATACTCAAGTAATACTTTCAAATGGACCTGAACCCTTTGTGCCTCTGTGCCTTAGCATACAAACGGACCCGGATGCCTAATAAACTCCGCGTGGAGTATAACTAGTATGCAGAAGTTTATGCGCCTTGCTACCGTACGGCTTGCCGAGAAACTCTTCATACAGCGTCGTAACAGCCGGGTTCTCATGAGATTTGCGCAGCTTCATGCTGAGATCCTCATCATACAACGCCTGGATACGCTTGGCCCTGATGGCATCATCGGTAGGTATGGGCTGTCCGCCTCCGCCGATGCAGCCGCCCGGGCAGCACATGATTTCGATAAAATGGTAATCCGCCTCGCCGGCTGCAACCCTCTCCATAACGGTCCGGGCATTGCTCAGACCGTGAGCTACAGCCACCTTTACCTGAATATCCCCTACCGGCACCGTTGCCTCCTTGACGCCCTCCATGCCGCGCACCGCCTGAAAATCGAGCTCAGCCAGCGTCTCGCCGGTAACGACCTCATACACCGTCCGCAAAGCGGCTTCCATGACGCCTCCGGTATTGCCGAAAATAGCCCCTGCACCTGTCGACATCCCCAGAGGAGCATCGAAATCCTCATTCGGCAAACAGGAAAGATCTATACCCGCCTCCTTGATCATGGCGGCAGCCTCTCTGGTGGTCAGAACGACATCCACATCGCGAATACCGTTGGAAGCCATCTCCTCCCGGCCGGCCTCGAACTTCTTGGCCGTGCAGGGCATGATGGAGACCACGAATATCTCTTCCGGCCTAAGGCCCAGCTTTTCCGCATAATAAGTCTTGGCTACGGCACCGAACATCTGCTGCGGCGATTTGCAACTGGAGAGATGATCCAGTTCCTCCGGGAAGAAGTGCTCGCAGAACTTAATCCAGCCGGGGCTGCACGAGGTTATCATCGGCAGGACTCCGCCGTGCTGCAGACGATGCAGCAGTTCATTCCCTTCTTCCAGAATAGTAAGGTCCGCCGTAAAGTCGGTATCGAAGACAGCGTCAAATCCAAGGCGCCGCAGCGCCGTCACCATCCTGCCCGTCACCGGAGTTCCCGCAGGCAAGCCGAATTCCTCTCCTATGGCCGCCCTGACAGCCGGTGCGGTTTGAACAACCACATGCTTGCCGGTATCGGCCAGAGCCTCCCAGACGCTCACAGTATCGTCTCGCTCCCGGATTGCGGCTACCGGACAGGCATGAATGCACTGCCCGCACAGAACGCAGGAGACATCGGCCAGGTTACGGCCGAACGACGGTCCTACAGTCGTCTTGTATCCCCTTTCGGAGTATCCGATGGCGGCTACGCCCTGTGTCTGCTGACAGACCGAGGCACATCGGCCGCAGAGGATACACTTGCCGTTATCCCGTACCAGAGAAGGAGTCGATTCATCCTTTACCGCCTCCCGCTTGGAGCCGGAGTAATGTATCTCTCTTACACCCACCCTGTCCGCCAGGCGCTGCAATTCACAGTTGAGATTTCTGGCGCACGTAGGACACTCCTGGTGGTGATCGGAAAGGATCAGTTCCACCGAAAAGCGTCTGGCAGCCCTGACGTCGGGAGTATTGGTCCTGACCGTCATGCCATC
>JAQVUQ010000460.1 GCA_028699365.1 bacterium
TCGCATCCTGGGGCTGGATTAGGTCCCAAGGGTTGGGCTGTTCGCCCATTAAAGCGGTACGCGAGCTGGGTTCAGAACGTCGTGAGACAGTTCGGTCCCTATCCGTCGTGGGCGCAGGAGATTTGAGAGGGGCTGTCCCTAGTACGAGAGGACCGGGATGGACGGACCTCTGGTGTATCAGTTGTCCCGCCAGGGGCATGGCTGAGTAGCCAAGTCCGGTATGGATAAGCGCTGAAAGCATCTAAGCGCGAAGCCAGCCTCAAGATGAGATCTCCCACAGCGAAAGCTGGTAAGACACCTGGAAGATGACCAGGTAGATAGGCCGGAGGTGTAAGGGCAGTGATGTCTTCAGCTTACCGGTACTAATATGTCGAGGGTTTGTTATTTACCCTTCTAACTATGCAATTTTGAGTGTGTCGAAAGACAACTGAACTTTATCCCGGTGGCCATACCGGAGAGGCTACACCCGTTCCCATACCGAACACGGAAGTTAAGCTCTCCAGGGCTGATGATACTGATGGGGAAACTCATTGGGAAAGTAAGTCGCCGCCGGGATATTTCTTTTTTGGTTTTGTTTGCATTTTCCTCTTCAATAGCCTAAAATTAGCTTTATACGGCAATTTGCGGTCTGATATGAAGTTTATATGCACTAAGGAATGAGGCGATCGGGTGGGAAGCATGCGTATCTCCATAATAGACGACGGTACGCTCGGCATAGAGGAACAGGCGTTTCGTTCAGGGCAGGTCGATGCCGAAATAACCGTTTACCACAATCCGGATGGAGTAAAGCAGTCTGCCGGCAGTGACTTGGTCGTAGCCTCGGTAAGCGATGCTGAAAAGGCTTTGAAGAGCGGTGAATCGGGCCAGGGCAGATTGATAGCTTATGGCCGGCCGGATGACCTGGAACGTGCTTTGATGCTGGGTGCGGTTGACTTTCTGCCGCAACCGGTGGATACAGCCGATCTTCTCTATGCCTTGAAAAAATCTATCATACTCTCTTCCTCCGGCCGTGATGCCGCCCCCAATTTCCAGTCGTCCGGATCGGAGCAGGTGGCTGAGAGCAGTGCCGTTACCGTGTACAGCCCTTCGGGCGGCATAGGCAAGACCATGCTGGCGGTAAACCTGGCGGTTGCACTGGCAAAACAGTTCGGCCAGAAGGTTGTTCTGGTGGATCTGAATTTGCAATTCCCAGGTGTCGATCTGATGCTGAATCTGTCCCCCGCCAGAACCGTTATCGATCTGCTTTCTCAAATAGATCATCTCGACAGTGAATTTCTCGAAAGCTTTCTGATGCGTCATTCCTCGGGGATAAGGGTACTGCCCTCCTCTCAACGGCCCGAAGACAGCGAGCGGGTATCCGATAAGGACGTAAGAAGCATTATCGGGGCGCTGAAAAAGAACGGGTACCTCACGGTTATCGACAGTTCATCCAACCTTAACGATAATATGCTGGCCGCCTTCGATTGTTCAAATAACATACTTTTGATGACATCGCTGGAATTGCTTGCCTTGCGCAATACCCGCACATGTCTGGAGATTATGGCTTCGCTGGGCTATGACAAGAGCAAGATAGAGCTGGTCCTGAACCGGGCTACCAGCAAGGATCTGGGAGTACAGGTGGAGGATGCAGAGAATCTTTTGGGAGAACGCTTTATGGCTCGTATACCGAGCAGCGGGGAATGCGTAGTCAAAGCGGCTAACCATGGACAGCCCTTCGTTATAACGCAGCCTGAAAGCGAGATCAGCAAAAGTGTGGCGGGAATAGCCCGGATCTTACTCAGCGGAGAGGACAAACAGCCTGTTAACGAGCGTAAGCGGGCACCTCTGTTTGGGAAAGCGTGGCGACTGTTCGGAGCGTAGAAAGGAATTTATATGGAGCAGGCGGAAAAGCGAAAAGTGCTTATAGCTGAGGACGAAGGCTCTATCAGAGAGCTTTTGCAGGAATTGATCTGCGAAGAAGGCTATAGTGTCGATACGGCTGCAAACGGTCTTGAAGCCAGGCAATTACTGGAGAAGGACAGCTATTCTCTTCTTATAACGGATCTCAAAATGCCTTTCATCAACGGTCTTGATCTGATTGCTCAAGCCAGGGAGATAGATGAAGGAATGCCGATAATAGCTATTACCGGTTATCCCCGGGAAGAGCTTATGACCAAGGCACTGGAAAACGGTGCCAACGATTGCCTGATAAAACCCTTTAAAATAGATGATCTCATCGATTTGGTGCGGAGATATATCAGGTAAGGTATCCCATAAGGCGATATGCCAGTTTGGCGGCAGTGAAGGCTGCATAGGCCGGTCCTGCCGGCGGGCAGAGTTCTACTATGTCCACGGCTGTAACTCTGCCGGTCTCCGTTATCGTTCTCAGGATGGCCAGTAATTCGTACCAGCGCAGACCTCCGGGTTCCGGGGTGCCTACGGCCGGCATCTCCGATGGATCCAGGACATCGATATCGACGGTAAGATATATATTATCCGGCAGATCGGCCAGCTTTTGCGACCAGTCTGCTCCGGCCAGTATCTCGGCAACTGTCAGGATGGTGACTTGATCGGTGGAGTCGAGGAACTCTGCTTCCTCCACGCTCAGACTTCTTATTCCCAATCCCAATGCAGGGCAAATCTCCGAGGAGCGTCTCAGGACGGTGGCGTGGCTGATACGCTTGTCCAGATAACTGTCGCGTAAATCGGCATGGGCATCGAGGTGAATTACTCCCAGGCTTTCAAAGCGAGACTTGCAGGCCCTGACTCCTGCCAGCGTGACGGTGTGCTCCCCACCCAGCATAAACGGAATCTTGCCGTTATCCAGCGTTTCTACCACGGCGCTCTCGATAACCTTTAACGCTTCTTCCGGAGATGAAGGCAGGCTTAAGGCGTCAAGCGTGGCAATACCCCGGCGATAAGGCTCCAGCTTCAATTCCTCATCATACAGCTCTACCTGGGAAGAGGCATCTAT
>JAQVUQ010000461.1 GCA_028699365.1 bacterium
CGCTCTCCGGCTATCTCCTTCAGTTCGCCGGATATGCGCTGCAATTCTTCCGGGTTCCCCAGTTGCTTCATGGCTTCCCCGGCAACCTGCAGTGCACAGATTATGCCCCGCACCTCCGGTACGATAAAGCGTCCGACACGCATATTGGGCAGCGCCGTATACGGATATCTGAGGGCAAGTTTCTTGATTATGGCTCTTTTCAAAGGCTTGCCGATAATCGGCAGCATGGAGATCAATCCTCTGGGACCGCTGATGACGATCTCCTCGGCCTTGTTCAACGGAGCGATTACGACCATAGGCGTGCCCAGACCGGCAGCCTCCATGGTCTTGGTGCCGGGAATGGTTATCATCAGGTCGGAAGCTTTCATAAGGTCATACTGATGATCCTTGATTATCTCCACCACGGTTCCGTTCTCGGTATAGACAGCCGGTAATGCGCCCCTGGTGGAGACGCGCCCGGTGGTACCTTCGATATACTCGTCCCTGAAGCAGGATATATATCCCTCAAGCTGCTGCAGAGTGGCAAACGGCGACAAGGAGAGAAAGAAACGCAGACCTTCGATCTCTTTAGACAGAATTTCGGCCGTTCTCAGCAGGAAGGGTGTGAAGTATTTCAACTCGTAAGGACGGCTGCCCGGATAGAGAGATATCACCCTCTCACTAGCGCCTACGCCCCATTCAACCCGGGCATCATCCAGTTCGGTCACCACCGCATCCAGCATGAGATCGCCTCCGATCTCGATACGGCCGGGCTTTGCTCCCAGGCGATCCAGTTCATCCGCAGCCTGCTTTGTGGAGACGAAGATATGATCTATGCCATCGGTCCAGTGCCGTCCGGCGTATTCATAAGCAAGGATGGGAGCGCCGATCCTTCGCTTCAGCAGCAAAGGATAGATATTCTCCCCTCCCATATAGATGATGACCGTTCCCTCTTTTTTCTCTCCCAGCCAGGGAATAGAGCCGGGCCGGACGATATATTTGAGATACTCCAGCGGACCGATCACGCGGTCTATGCCGGGGAGACGATCCAGGACGGCGCCTTCGCGGCCGGAACGCCATTGGCAGGGTGGATTGACGACGGCTATCTCCGCTTCCGGAACCATCGCTCTTATCTCTCCGACGGTCGGCCTGACCCAGGAATAAATCTCGCCGGGCGAATTGGCAAAGAAGATGATTCTCACTTTGCCGCCTCCAGCATCCCGAGTATTCTATCCGCCACTCTGCGGTTTGCCCCGGCTTCACCCAGGCAATCCATGGCCATCGCAAGCTGCTGTTTCATGCTTACGGCTCTCTGCGGGTCCGCCATCAGAGAACAGATCTCTTCCGCGATACGGCCCGGGCCGGCTTCATACTGCAGCAGTTCGGTTACTACAGGGCGATCCAGAATAATGTTGGGCATGGAGATAAACGGTATCTTAAGAAAGATTCTGGCCTGTATCCACGTCGGAAGATTGCTTCTGTAGACTACCGTTATAGGCACGCCGGCGGCGGCTGTTTCCAGAGTAGCCGTACCGGAGGTCACCACCATCTGGTTGCACAGAGCCATGACATCGTTTGGGTACCGGTCTGTGACCGTAACATCCACTGAAGCCCGCTTCAGCAGGGACTGGAGCCCGGCAAGGGGCAGGTTGGGCGCTTTGATGAGCACGAAGCTGACCCCTTTGACCCTGGATGATACGATCTCCGCCGCCTTCAACATGACGGGGAGTATATGTTTTATCTCTGATGCCCGGCTGCCCGGCATCAGACCTATGGTATAAGCGTTGACGTCCAGCTTGAAAATTCTGGCAAGCTCCTCTTTGGGGAGGGCGGGTTTGACCCAATCCAGAACAGGATGTCCGACGAATTCGGCCTTGCAGCCGGCTTCAGTCAGCATCTCGGCCGACCATGGGAAAGGGGTGGCTACCCATTCGGTTAATCTGGCCAGATCTGCGGTACGACGAGGCTTCCGCGACCAGGATGAAGGCGGGAAATAGTAGACCACGGGAATGCCCAAAGCATGGGCCGTCCCGGCCAGGCGCATATTGAAGAACGGATAATCTATAAGCAATAGGAGTGACGGTCGAGCTTCGGCCAGGTACCGCTTCAAGCGTCGCATTTGCCCTATAAGCCGGGGAGAGATGCGCACGGCATCCGCCAGACCTATGACGCCCCAGTCGGAACTGTCGCACAGCAATTCCACGCCCGCATCGCGCATTCTGGTGCTTCCGACTCCCGTCAGCTTTATATCGGCGTCTGCCTGCAGAAGATGGCCGGCCACGGCCGAGCCGTTAAGATCTCCGGAAGCCTCCCCGGCCATGATCATGACCTGGCGTTCAGCCATCGGATTGCGTACGGCTCTCGCGGCAGATACCCCTGCCCATGGTTTTAAGAAAATCTATCAGGTGATCCAACTCCTGGGAGGGATTTATGGACGACTCTATCTCCGCCAGCGCCTGCGTCAGGTTGTTGCCGGACCGGAAGAGCAGCTTATACGCTCTCTTGAGTTCCAGTCTGACCTCCGAGGCTACGCCGCCACGGCGCATACCTATGCTGTTGAGCCCGTATACCTTGGTCGGCCTGCCGTCGACCAGCATATATGGAGGTATATCCTGTATAACCCTGGACGCACCGCCGACCATGCAGATGGTTCCGATGCGTACGAACTGGTGTACGCCGGTCAGACCGCCGATGACCGCCTTGTCTTCAACCTGTACGTGACCACCCAGATTTACCATGTTAGCCATCATGACGCCGTTGCCTATGGAGCAATTATGCCCCACATGGCCATAGGCCATGATCATATTGTTATTGCCGATGGTAGTAGCTTTTTCTTCTCCCGTAGCCCTGTGAATGGTGACATACTCTCTGAACACATTGGCGTTGCCGATGCGTACATAGCTTCTCTCGCCCCGGTACTTGACGTCCTGAGGCAGACCGCCGATGACGGCTCCCACACCTATCCGGCAATCCG
>JAQVUQ010000462.1 GCA_028699365.1 bacterium
TGCATACTAGCTCTGCCACATCGATACAACTACGCTGCCGGGCATAAACCACTTTACATGCCCGTCAACAAAGCAGTAATTCGCTCCGCCGCTATGCAGAATGTTGGATTCTTTGCTTTGATTGGCAGTGCCGCCATGTGTACCGTAATCTACAAGCGCCCCGAAATACCCTCCCTCGCTACTGGTCCACTGGGCATCTTTAAAAAGAAAGGTATCCGCAGGCTTTTTAAAGTCGGTCATGGACATTCCATCCACCGCCCAGCTTACCGCCGTTACATTGTAGGCATAAGTTAGTGCATAAGAGTGCGTCGCGGCAGCCGTCGGACAGGTCCATACAGTCGCTTGACTGGATTGCCATGACGTACTGCGCTTGGCAAGATATGGTATCAGTTTATTCAACCAGTTGGTATACGACGGTATCTTTTCATCCCAGTCCTGAGCATACATAGTGACAGCTAATCCTATCTGTTTCAGATTGCTCTGGCAGCCTGCCTTCCTGGCGTTCTCGCGTGCTCTTGAGAACACCGGGAAAAGGATAGCTGACAGAATTGCTATAATGGCAATAACGACCAACAGCTCAATAAGTGTGAAACCATCCTGCTGTTTTCTCTCCCTTATCATAATCATACTAAGGCACCTCCCCTTTATTATACACACTTCACAGACACCATGATAAGAACCGTATATTACCCGTTTTTATCAGCCCCCCTGTCTACCACGACACTCTTTTCCACCACCACGCCGTCTTTACCCAGGGCCTTGATTGTATAAGTATGCGCGGCCTGTACCTGAATACTCTTTGAGTATTCTCCGGCATTCCCGTCCAGAGGGTCGCTATCAAAACAGATATTGCCGGTTTCATCCTCCAAGGTAAGCTGTTTTACGTGCCCTTTCACGCTGATTGTAAGCTGCACATAAGCTTCCGTCACACTGATATCATCTATCCATGCCTCTCCGGCAGTGTAAGAAAGCCCTGCCGACATCTGCGCCGCTTTGCACCAGTCTTCCGCCTTTATCGGCTTACTAACCGCCCTGACCCATTTGCTGCCGGTGTTGCCTGCACGGGCATAGGCCTTGACGGAAGTTTTCCAGTCTGAAGAATACAGCCCCGCCGATGCCCCGGCACCGCAATAGGCGCCGCCAACGTTGGTAACACCACTGCCGGCTTTTACCCAGCAGCTTATAATGTAACTCTTTCCCGCAGCATTGGAAATTTTGAGGTTCTGCCACACGCCGGGCGTTTTCCCGGCAGCTTTATTGCCGGCCTGGACATGAAGGGAACCGTTCCCCTGATGCGTATCCTTGGAGAGCTCAACGTTCCATCCCTGCTCCGCAGCCTTATCCGGCTGTCCCGATACCGACCAGCTCTTCATACCGTCTTCAAAACCACCGTTTTTCACCAGGTTTTCCAACGGCAGGGACGGGTTGCCGGCAACCGTTATTTCCAGTGATGCAACCGCTGCATCGGAAGCCGTCGCCGCACATAAGATTAACCCTACCAACAACATTCCACTTTTTTCTATCAGAGAATATAACCGCACCTTCATGGTCCGTTCCTCCTCTACAGCTTGTAGATATGGACATCATACCCGGTAAAGCTATCCGTAATAGATGTCTCCGTTGCTGCTGCGGTCCTGTCCTCGAAAAGCACCTGTACCTTTTGCGGCAACTTGATGCCGGCAACGGATATCTTAGCGCTTACCTCTTTTTCCGAGGTGTTACAAATAATTATATAAGTTTGTCCGCCATACCTCTTAGCCGCTATATCCAACTCCTTGACATCCGATGTAATCCCTTCCACGTTCATTCCAAGCAGATAGACTGCGGACACAGTCTCTGTTTGCCTGTTAAGTTCAGCCATGTACTGCCACAACTCTTCGCTCAGACGTTTATCTCCAAGTTCCTTCCTGACGCTTTCAGGTGCATAGCCAAAATATGCCAATCCCCTGGCTCCATGATTTAAAGCCAGAAAAGTCATACATCTCGCCTCTCTGGGCGTGGGGCACCTGGGCCATCCTTCACCGGGAGAGCCAAACATCTGGAGAGCCAGCCAGCATGACTGGCCAGCGTTCCGGCCGGTCACACGTCTTAAAGTATCGGCGTGAACAGCCACTTGAAGAACAGATGTCTTACCTATCGGATAGGGATCAGTCGAGAGAATATCCGCCGCTTCGTTATTAGCGGCCACAGCAGAGATCAGATTCAGATGAACAGGTCTATAGGGGTCCAGTTCTTTGAATAGCTTGTAGACTTTTTTATTGAGTTCTGACCAGCCATCGGTTTCGTCGTTGGCATGCCAACAAAGAATTGCCGGATGATTCCGGTATTTCTGAATGATATCGGCCCCCATTTTTATTCGGCTTTCGTCATTCAAATTCTCTGTTCGCCACATAAAGCCGAAGTACGGTATAACCTGAAGATTTCTATCGCGGGCGGCATCCAGTATGCCCATAAGTGTCATGGAAGAAGCTTTAATGCGACCAACCGATCCGTCATTGGCAGGCTTCCATATCTTCTCCCTGTCTCCAACCAGGTCTTCTTTAAGGAACTCCCATGAAGGAAGAAGGGTATTGAACCCTTTTGAGACCGCGTCATCGATGTCCCTGACACTCATCTCCCCTGCCTTACGCCAGTCAGAACTCCCGAAATATAGAATGATGGGCAGATACGGTTTATCGTTAAGATACAGAATACCTTTTCTTATATCTACCTTGTTTGCCGGCTTAACCATGGGTGGAATCTTTCTGAACCACGCCGCACATTCGCTTATCGTTCTGCCATCCTCAACAAGAGATGCGATGATTTTGTAATCGTCCGGGGCCAGGGCGGATATATTTATCTTGCTCCTGTTAGTCAAATAAACCGGCGCAATCGCCCTTTCCACCAGTTTTCTGCCCAGGCCGTCCACAACCGACAACAACATTTTCTTTCCGGCAAGAGAGCTGTTAAAACG
>JAQVUQ010000463.1 GCA_028699365.1 bacterium
GCAGAATATAACCGCAGATGGAGGCGGCCGCAGCCCGTGAGGGCGTTGATGCCGAGATTATCAGGCAGGGGCTGGCCGAGGGCACCATCGCCCTTCCTGCTAATCCGAATCACGTGACTCTGCAGCCTCTGGCCATAGGCAAAGGTCTTAAGACCAAGGTGAATGCCAATATAGGCACCTCCACCGATTATCCCAGGCTGGAAGATGAAATCGCCAAACTCAAGGTAGCCCTCGATGCCGGAGCCGATGCCCTTATGGATCTCAGCACCGGCGGAGATATCGCCGGCATCCGCCGGGCCATACTGGAAGCCTGTCCGGTACCCCTGGGAACCGTGCCCATCTACCAGGCAGCCGTGGAAACCGTGGCCGCCGGGAGTACCGTAGCCGATATAGACCCCGAATTGATCTTCGATGTCATCGAGAGACAGGCGGCGGAAGGCGTGGACTTCATGACGGTGCACAGCGGCATTACCACCGAAGTGGTTATGCGCCTGCAGCGTGAAGGCCGCGTCACCGATGTCGTCAGCCGCGGCGGCTCCTTTCTGGTCTGCTGGATGCTGAAGAACAAGGCGGAGAATCCGCTCTACCGGGATTTTGACCGTCTGCTGGAGATAGCCGTCAAGTACGACGTCACCCTCAGCCTGGGCGATGGGTTGCGTCCCGGCTGCCTGGCTGATGCCACCGATAGAGCGCAGATACAGGAATTGCTGATACTGGGCGAACTGACCGACAGAGCCTGGGAAGCCGGCGTGCAGGTGATGATAGAAGGCCCCGGTCACATGCCGCTGGACCAGATCGAGGCCAACATACTGCTGCAGAAGAGAATCTGTCACGGTGCCCCGTTTTATGTCCTGGGCCCGCTGGTAACAGACGTAGCGCCGGGTTACGATCATATAACCTCAGCCATCGGCGGCGCCCTGGCAGCCAAAGCCGGAGCCGATTTCCTCTGCTACGTGACGCCTGCCGAGCATTTGGGCCTGCCCGAGGCTGAGGATGTGCGTCAGGGGATCATAGCTGCGCGCATTGCCGGCCATGCCGCCGATATCATCAAGGGCGTGCCCGGCGCCAGGGAATGGGATCGTCGCATGGCTCAGGCCCGCAAAGCGCTGGATTGGGAGGCCCAGATGGAACTGGCCATAGATCCCGCCCGTGCCCGTGAGTATCATAGCCGCCGTGCCGGGAAGGACCCGGAGGTCTGTTCAATGGGCGGCGATTTCTGCGCCATGAGAGTGCTCAGCCGGCAACTGGAAGAAGGACGAGCTACATGCAGATGCAGCGAATAGAGGGTATTACGGATGTGCTCCGGGCCGTTAAAGCGGCCCGGAGGGGCGGACGGAGAATAGGGCTGGTGCCTACCATGGGCGCTCTGCACCGCGGGCACGCCGCTCTTATAGAGCGAGCAGCCGGGGACGGCTGCTTCACCGTCGTCAGCATATTTGTCAATCCCACCCAGTTTGGGCCTAACGAAGATCTGGCCCGCTATCCCAGGCCCCTGGAAAGCGATCTTCAAGTCGCCATGGCCGCCGGTGCCGATGTAGTCTTCACGCCTGCAACGGCGGAAGTCTATCCGCCCGGATTCGATACCTGGGTAGAGGTGGGCGGAGAGCTGACGGCTCGTCTGTGCGGCGCATCCCGCCCCGGACATTTTCGGGGTGTGGCCACCATTGTGCTCAAACTGTTCAATATGACGGAGCCCGACAGGGCATATTTCGGGGAGAAGGATTACCAGCAGTTGCAGGTGATCCGCCGTCTTACCCGTGATCTGGATCTGCCGCTGGAAGTCGTCCCCGTGCCCACCGTGCGTGAAGAAGACGGCCTGGCCATGAGTTCCCGTAATAAGTATCTCTCTTCCGAAGCGCGTGCCGTCGCTCCCTGGCTGTATAAAGCTCTAAAGACGGCTGCGGAAGCGGCCGCCGCCAGCGAACGTAATGCCGGGATAATACGCCGTCACGCTCTGGAAGTAATTGCTTCTCAACCCGCTTTTCAAATCGATTATCTGGAAATCGTCGACGGTGACAGCCTTCGTCCCCTGGACGAGCTACAGCCCGGGGCCATGATGCTGGCCGCCGTGCGTCTGGGCGGCACCCGCCTGATAGACAACATAAGGCTGTAGAGCAAAACCTTTCTTGTATACTCTTACTCATTAAATAATCCCGCAAACACTCGAATGTGCCGGATAAGTCACATTAAGCCTGAGAAATGTGACTTATCCGGCTCCTGACATCTATCCGCCTTTAGTATATCCTTTAATAAAGCTTGTAACACCATGGCTACATGGAAAACTCGGGAGGGGATAGCATATGAAGCGGTTACGGATGGAAAAGGGATTTACACTGGTGGAACTTCTCGTTGTAATAGCCATCATATCAATGTTGGCAGCCATTTTGATGCCTGTTCTGGGCTCGGCCAGAGAGAGCGGTCGCAAGGCCACCTGTCAGAGCAACCTTAAGCAATTAGGCGCAGCCTGCCTGATGTATTTACAAGACTATGATGAAACATGGATACCGTCACAAAATTGGGATCAGATACTTTATGAGGGCTATATCAAAGACGATGAAGTCTTTCACTGCCCCAGCCTTGACGCTCCCAAGAAGAAGAACGATTACGGTTTCAATATAAATATCGGCGGCAGCGCCAATGCCGGCTTCAGCCAGAGCATATCCAAAGTCCTCTGCATGGCTGATGCAGAGAACGCTTCAGAAAATGAGGTAACGGTGGGCAACCTGGCTACGGCTGCTTTTGCCTCCGAGCGACATGGAAAAGGGAGCAATATACTCTTCTGCGACGGACATGTCAGATGGGAAAAGGGCGGAGCCGCAACTCTTTCATTATCCAAGTAATTTGAGAACGTATGGAGGCAGACGATGGGCAGAACGGTTGAGGCCAGACTGAGCATAGAGGAGATACTCACCAATGGAGGCAAAATAACTCGCGCCAACCTGAACGAATG
>JAQVUQ010000464.1 GCA_028699365.1 bacterium
CGGATATCAAGGCCTTGCAGGCCGGGGACCGCCTTTACTCTGCCGCTGCCGCATCGGCCAGAGCCGAAAGACGTCCTGTGATAGGCGCCGTGGCAGGGGTGGAGCTTTACAGGGAAGATTTGCCGCTGACCACCCCGGAGGGCTATATCGGCGTAGCGGCCCGGTTTCCCATCCTGGACGGAGGCCTGTCGCAGGCTAAGGAAGCCGAGCAAATGGCGCTGAAGGAACGCAACGCGGCGGATATGCAGCGTTTGCGGAACGGGCTGCGCCTGGAAGCCAAGAAGTATTATCTGGATCTGAACAGCGCCCGTAAGGCGTTGCAGGCGGCGGATAAGGCGGTGGAACTGGCAACGGAGAATTTGCGTCTGGCTGCAAGGCGCTTTGAAGTCGGAGAGGGAACCGGCCTCGAGCAGGTGGATGCCGTGCTGACTCTGTCTCTGGCGGAGACCAACAGGGAGCAGTCGCGCTACCAGTATGACGTATCTTATTACGGGTTGCGAAAGGTTATCGGTCGCATCAGAACGGAATTCGGCAAAGAGGTGAGGGATAATGGCTGAGAGACGAGGGCTGTTTTCAAAGCTGCCGGCGGTGGTGCGCCCCAAAGAGTTGACGGCGGTTCTGCTGGCTATAGCGGTATTTCTGACAGGTTATTATCTGATAGGACGGCACCGCGTTCATCCGCCGCTGACGGCATCCGTTGCCGGATCCGGAGGTTTCACCGTTGACGGCACTCTGGAAACGGACGAAGTGGATATATCCAGCAAGTTGCCGGGGCGTTTGTCACAGGTCATGGTGGAAGAGGGCGACAGCGTCTATGCCGGGCAGGTGGTGGCACTGCTGGAGGCGGATGAGATAGAGGCCAAGTGCCGTCAGGCTGAGGCCGGCGTCAGGGCTGCCCAGGTGCAGGTGGCTCAGGGGGGCGTAGCCGTAGACCTGGAGCGGCTCAAATCCGGAGATCAGGCGGATCAGGCGGCGGCCGGGGTTAAGGCGGCCAGGGCTGCTTTAGGCATGGCCCGGGCAAAACTGTCCGCTCTGGAAAAAGGCGCCAGGCCTCAGGAGATAGCCCAGGCGGCAGAGGGTGTGGCCGCGTCTCAGGCTGCCTTCGATACGGCTGATAAGACTTACCGGCGTGTGAAGGGATTATCGGATGAAGGCGTGCTCTCGCAGCAGAAAGCGGATGAGGCGGAGATGGCTTATCGCAGCGCTTCCGCCCAGCTTTCCGCCGCCAGGGCCAGGCTCGATCTGGTCAGGGAGGGAGCACGGACGGAGGAGATAGAGGCGGCACGGGAGCAGGTGAATCAGGCCGAAGCCGGCCTGCGCGCTGCCCAGAGCAGCCTGAAGATGGCCCGCGATGCCAGCCTGATGGTCAAAGTCCGTCAAAAGGATGTGGAGGCGGCCCGGCAGAAAGTTGCCGCCAGTGAGGGGGCTCTCATGGAAGCGGGGGCTTATCGCGATCAGACACGTATCATCAGCCCCATCAGCGGCATAATCAGCCGGCGCATGAGCCGCAGCGGTGAGATCGTGGCTCCGGGGTACTCCATTCTGTCGGTATCCAGGGACAGCGGCTACTGGGTGGATGTTTACGTCGACGAGAACAAGTTTGCCGGACGCTCCAAGGGAGAGCGGGTCAAAGTCGAGATTCCGGCTCTGGGTAAAACGATGCCGGGCAGGATAGTCCGCATCATGCCGGCGGCCGACTTTGCCGTCAGGCGGGCTACCAACGAGAAGGGTTCCTACGATATCCGGGCCCTGAGAGTCAGGATCATACTGGATGACAATCTCAAGGATCTGGCTGTCGGGCTGACGGCCAGAGTCCATTTTGGCTGAACAGGAGATTTTCGATGTTTGTAACACGCCTGCTCCGTCTTATGCGGCGAGAATGGACCGTTCTGATCTCCGATCCCCGCCTGCTGGCCGTTATCCTGCTGGTACCGATAGGCTACACTCTTCTGCTCGGCAGCATCTATCAGCCTAAAAGGGTATCGGCTATTCCTGCCTGGGTTATCGATGAGGACAACAGCGCCCTCAGCCGGTCCGTCCGCGACGGGGTGGCGCATGGAGAAACCTTCTCCCTGGTGCATGAGGGCGGAACCGTCCAGGAGTTCAGGCAGGCAACCCTGCAGGGGCGCGCCTTTGCCTGCATTATCATCCCCAAGCACTTTGAAGCGGATGTGAAAAAAGGACGCGATGCCAGGCTGCTGACGCTGATAGACGGCAGCAACATGCTCATTGCCAACAGCGTTCTGCGCGGTGCCGCATCCATAGGCGGCACCTTTTCCGCCGGTATTCTGGTCAAGCGCCTCTCCATGCGCGGTACCCCCGGCGGCAGCGTTCTGACCGCCGCCGTGCCGGTGACATCGGAGACCAGGGTCTGGTACAATCCCGCCTTCGATTACCTGGATTTTCTGCTGCCCGGCCTGCTGGCGGCCATTATCCAGCAGGTGACTTTGCTGGGGGTGGCCCTGGCGTTTACCCGCGAGCGTGAGAGAAACCTGACCGGCGGTATTTTGCGGATAACGGACAGCCCTCTGGAAGTGCTGCTGTCCAAAGGTATCTTTTACACGCTGATAAACCTGATCACGGCCGCAGCCGCATTTGCCATTGCCGTCACGGTTTTCCACATGTCGCTGGGAGGATCGACGGGACTTATGGCGTCTCTGCTGGTTGTCTTCATCATCGCTCTGGTGGGTCTGGGTCTGGTGGTAAGCGTCGTTTGCCGGGATTCTCTCTTCGCCACTCAGGTATTGATGCTGATAGCCGTGCCGTCGTTCCTCTTCAGCGGCTTTACCTGGCCGCAGATGTCCATGAGCGGCTGGGTGCTGGGTTTGAGCAACGCCCTGCCCCTGACGCATTTCGTCCTGCCTCTCAGGCAGATAACAGCCCAGGGTGCAGATATGGAAGCCGTGAGATCTCATCTGCTCTGGCTGTGGACACTGGCGGGTATCTGTTT
>JAQVUQ010000465.1 GCA_028699365.1 bacterium
ACAGGAGCTTGCCTTCATTCGCTCCCGCTTCTTTGATATACGGGAAGAGCACTTGAAGCCGTTCCTTCAAGACTTCATTGAAGAGATTATTGCCGATGGAGATAATCTTGAAGTCAAGTATTACCCGGAAGGCTTGCTGCCGACGGAGATCGTCAAATACTCTCAATTTATGGATAAGGACGGTGCCGAGGTCGAAGGCTCTGACAAAACACCTACCGGCAGAAAAAGAAAAACCGCTCCCCATGCGGCTTCTGGAGAGCGGTTTATGGATATGCGTGGTGCCGAGGGTTCGGCTTGGACAATATCCATAAGTGCGTTTATAAAATATCCGAGGAGTTGACGGGCTTACTGCATGGATACGGTAACTGTGCCGGTGCCGTCAATCTCTATATACGGCCCAGTCAATGCTCCTGATACGTTCTCAAAGTATGTAGCTACACAAGAAGTCCTTTTCAGGTCCGTTCAAAGCACAGGCAAGCGTGTGGCCGCTCTCTGCTATGTCTGCTTACGACATTGATACCGCAACCATTTCCGAAATGCCTTCATCGGGAAGATATGTCCCTGCTTCACCGGTTACATAAATACCAGAAGTATCATTCTTAAAAAACAACCATCCCGCTGCTGACGGAGGCGCTTCAGCCTTAACCATCCAATAGTTTGATTCCCAGTAGATATAATATTCTGCGCCTGTATGTTTGTAGTAAGGCTTGCCACCATACGTTCCAGCCTCCGCATACGTCCCATTGCAAGCCGCTGGACTGATAGCGCCTGAAAGAGAAAGGTTGACGGGGTAGACAACGACGGTGCCAGTGCCCATGAAGCCAGGATAAGCTCCTATCGGAGGAGCGCCTGAACCGGTAACAATATCCATAGAGAAAAGTGGTGCCGCAAACTCTCCCGGAGGAGCATCGGTTACAAACCAGCTACTTTGCGTTGACAAATAAACTGACGGCGAGCAAATGTAATAGTTTTCAGTTACATGCTTGTAATATTTTAGTTCACCACTCATTCCCGCCTCGTCATAATATCCATTAGCCGCTGCCGGGTTAGTAGCTCCCATCAACAACAAATCATGCTCTGTCGATACCGGCGTTTTTTTCTTAGGCCAGAATAGCCATGTTCCCATGTAAATCGTTCCTCCCTTACCATACGCAACCTTACGGGTATATCCTTCTTGGCTGCGCCTGTTTATGCATCGAATATCTGCCATGCAATCCATACTCTCACCCAGCAGAGGATACCGCACCAGGCTTACATTTGTTATCCGCGCCTTGTAAGGTATACCGGAAACAATATTGCCGAATAACGGCGGCTGGACCTCTGTAGGCTCTGACGCCCAATAGTCAACGGCTATGCCCATTACATCAGGCATTACTCCTGCGTTTGCCTTGCTCTCCTGCCCGTCGTGATAGCCGCATACCGATAGGGCTATGAGCAACAAAACGATACTACTGTAGATAGCTATTTCGGCGTATGCTGTTCTATCCTTCAAAGTTATCGCCTCCTTGAAAATTATAGCATGACTTTGTTTGCCGATCACTCAAGGGACGATATGTGCTCTCCTACTCTACAACCGGCGCCGTCCGCTCTATGTGAACGCTGAAGCGCATTTCCATGCAGGAGGAGTTATTGCTTATCACCATCTTCAGAATATCGCCGACGGCAAAGACGTTATCAATGCTATGCTCCTGTTCCTGTTCTGAGGCGCTCACGCTGTTGGCCGTGCCTCCAAGGGCCGTTGAACCGATGTAGAATGTAGCCGTTGCCGTGCCGCTGTCTGCCTGCGTTACGGTCTTTTTCACAGTGCCGGCATAGGGCATTTTACCAATCCAGTAAGTTTTATCTTCCACCTCTTCGATCTGCCCGGAAATCACTTCATTCAAGGCCAGATCGGACAGGGCCGCTGCATTAGCCTCAAGGGCGTTTACAACGTTGGTATGCAATGTCTCTCTAGTGGCCGGGTCAGAGCCGGTCAGTATGGGGATATTCAATCTTTCGCTGTTTGCCATGGTTTAATTCCTCCTTGTAATTCGTTTGTAGAAGAGGGGATTGTTCGGTCCCCTCTTCCTTTGCTGCCGCCCGCAGCTTCTCAAGGTTAGCTATGAACGCATCCAGAGCATCTACTCGGACTGTTAGCCCGGATCGTGTCGGTCCCTGGTAAGTGTCGCTGTCTGTGTAAACCCTGATTTCGGCCAACTTATAGCCCTTGAATTCGAATAACGAAAAGCGGTATTCGTCCTTTACGTTCTTCTCCTGAGTAGCTATCAGTCGTTTGTCTTCACTGAGGACAATCTTCTTTTCTGCCACGTTAATATCACCTCCGTTCTATCTGTATTTGGGTTCAACCTGCCAAACTCAACTGATGAGCTTGCCCGGTCTCACTGTATGCACGGCAAAGTGCCTGTCCTGCCTTAGTATATGCCTGCATCGCCGCCATGAATTGCTCCTGGTCTTTGTCTCGATACGTCTGATCCACGGCCTTCACCGCTCCGGAGTATTGCCGCATCAGATCCGGCCGGTTCTCTGCTGCCCAGGAGAGGCAGCCCGCCGGGTATTCTGTCGCTATCTTCTCGACGGCTTGCCTTATGTGATCCGTTGCGTTCAAGGCTCTGCCCTCCCATCTTTACGTTCTCTTTTTTCTAATTAGTTAGTGAAGTTAGCGAAGTTAGTTAAAATTACACATTTCACATAAGGAAAAAATTAGTTTCAAAACATGTAAAGCAAACTAATATTGCTAACTTCGCTAACTTTTTATATATTCAAGCCTATGCCATGACGGTATAAACGGTTCCCTGCGCCCTCTTTACGCATGATTCCGCGTTCATCCAGCGCCTTGGAAAAAGCCTTGTTCGGCATCAGGTGTTCTCCGTTATCATCGGCCCATCTCTTATACTGTGCGTAAAGGTCTTTATGCAACGCCTTGGCTTCTCTGGACCTCAAACAGC
>JAQVUQ010000466.1 GCA_028699365.1 bacterium
CTGCCGAGTATGATACTCCCATGATGTCATCTTCAGCGCTGCGATTTGTATCGGATCTGGAAAAAGCACTGGAGGAGCAAATTAAAGGGAATAGGGTAGACTTTGTGTCTACCATTGGCGAGGGACAATTTGACATATATGCCATACATCAGTTGGAGATGCTGGTCATGTTGCTGGGTACCGGAGCTAAGAGGGTAAAGCAATGCGGCACGGATATAGTTAGCCACATGCTGGTTGATTATGAAGACGGCCGCCGAGGAACTGTAACTATGATGCCTGGACAACCACTTCAATTGAATGCCTGTTATGGTGAAGAAAGCGGATTTACGCTTACCTCTATGGGAGATTTTTTCGCTGGGTTTATCGAGGCTATGTTGTCATTTTTCGAGAGCGGGGAATCACGTATACCTGTTGAACAAACCTTGGAAATTGCAGCTTTGCTCGAGACTGGAAGCCTTGCCATAAAGCAACCGGATAAATGGCTTGCGCTTATAAACGATTAAACTACATGTTGGGAGAAATAAGTAGGGAGTGTGGAGATGGAAGATATCCTCCGGGCTGAACCGGAACAATATGAGGAGATACAGCATTTCCTGGAAGAAGCATATAACGTCAGCATTGGCTGGTTTGTCCGGATGCTTCCATTCATTTGGAGCAGAAAAACAACAGATTTTAAACATATATATATCTTGAGAGCGCAAAGCAGGATAGCTGGTATGGTGCGAGTCTTTCCTCTGGATCTGTTTTTGGGGCCGACACAGACCAGAGTCGGCGGTATAGGTTCCGTGGGCACTTCTCCTGCTATGAGAGAGCACGGCTGCATGAGCAGACTGATGGATTATGCTCTTTGTGCCATGCAACAGGAAGGATTATCCATATCAGTTCTATGGGGGGACAGGCATCGTTACCGCAGTTTCGGTTATGAAAGGGCCGGTATGACGGTTGCTTTGACTATTACACGTCGTGGGATAAAGAAGATCGGTATTTCGGATATTGAACCTTCACGTTATCTTGGGCAGACGGAAGTGCTACGCGGAGTAGTTGCTGCTTATGAGGCCCATTCGTTTAGAAGGATTAGGACTCCTGGAGAGTATGAAGATATCTATCGTGGTTTCGGCACATTGCTGTTCTATGCCGGAGAAGGCAGGGATTTCGGCTACCTGGTCTTGGGTAGGAATGCCAGTTCAGTAGTCATACGTGAATTCGGAGGTCATGAACAGACCGTGCTGGGATTGGCTGGCAGTCTGATGAAGGTGTTAGATCTCTCCTGCCTGGAGTTTCCCTTTCCCGGCGGGAACGCTATTCCGCCTCTCTTTGCGGATGCTTCTGCCGGAGTAAAACTGGTTGAAAGTGCCAAAATCAGGATAATCGACCTAGACCGGACAATAGCAGCCTTTCAAGCACAGGCTAAAGATAATGTGACCGATCCCGATTATATAAGAAATCTGGACCCGGCACAGCAAGTGGAGGCGCTCTTTGGCCTGCTTAAGCCTGGACCGTTTACTTTTTTTATGTGGGATACCGATTGTGTTTAGCATTTGTGTTCTGCTCAAATCAGCTGTAAAAGTATTAGCGTAGATTCTTGTTAAAGAGTATGGACAAGGAGGAAAAGCGAAATGTCTACTCGACTAAAAGCAGGGATATGTGGATTTGGATCGCTTGGCCATATACATATGGATTCACTTAATCGATCTGAAGCAGTCGATGTTACGGCTGTTTGTGATATTGATGAAACCCAATTTCTCGCCAAAGCAGTTACTTTAAACATTGGTTATCCGACGGATATACTTGATTTCGCATCCATTCATATTTACAGCGATTACCATAAGATGCTCCACAGAGAGAAACTGGATTTGGTAGTGGTTGCTTTGCCTACTGATCTGCATGCCGATGCTGTTATGCAAGCGCTTGATGCAGGTTGTCATGTGCTGTGTGAAAAGCCAATGGCTCTAACAATAGAAGATTGTGATCGTATGATTGCCACTAGAGACAAAAATGATCGTGAACTCATGATAGGCCAGTGTCTACGCTTTTGGCCGGAATACGAATATCTGCTGAGTTGTATCAAGGATTGCAGGTTTGGCGTCCTGAAGACTCTATTTATGGAACGTATAGGTAGTTACTCCAACTGCACGGAAAGCTGGTTCAATCAGGGCAAGCGATCCGGAGGTGCTATGGTAGATCTTCATGTGCATGATCTGGATTGGGCTCAAATGGCGCTAGGTCGCCCTTCCGGTATATATGCAAAGGGGCACGTCGGCAAAACTGGCGCTGTGGATGATATCACTTCGATATGGGATTATAAAGATGATATCTATGTAACAATACACGGTAGTTGGATGTATACGGGAAGATTTAATATGAAATTTACTGCTATATTTGAAGAAGCATCGCTTGAATATAACATGAGAGAGAAGCATGGTCTTAAGATTTGGAATAGCAAGATAGATGATGAAGAATACATAGAGTTACATGAGGCAAATGCGTATCTGAGGGAACTACAGTATTTCATGGGTTGCGCTAGAGGTGAGTATCGCAACTTGATTTGCTCGGCTGAGAGTACAAGAGATAGCATTGAGTTGATGACGGTAGAAAAGGAAGCAATAAGACAAAACACTAGAATCGAATTATAGTAGCTCACATAAGCCGGGAGAGATTCCGCGCCAGGCTGCGAACAGCCTGGCGCGGATCTTCTTCACTGCATAAGCTCTCTTCCAGACACCTGTCCAACTGCATATCGATAAAGGAGAGACAGGCTTTACGGAAAGCGGCACGGGTGGCGGCAAACTGGACCATGATCTCCTCGCAGCCCCGGTCCTCTTCTATCATGTGTTGCAGACCGCGCACTTGGCCCTCTATGCGGCGCAGTCTCGTCAGAAGCTTATCGCCGTGTTCCATAGCGTTGTTTTGCCTATCGTTTGTCGCCATAATGCTTTTAACCTA
>JAQVUQ010000467.1 GCA_028699365.1 bacterium
TCCATATCCCCAATGCCGATCTCAGAGAGTATTTTTTGGATAAAGCCTCACGCTTTCCCCACTTTAAGCTCGTCCTGGCAGCACACAGTCACGTCAATACTCTCGATACCGGATCAGGGCTGCTGACACTGACATCGGCCTCCTTTACGGAAACCCCGTTCGATTTCAGGCTGGTGGAGGTGGACGGGGAAGGGATAAGTATCAGCACGATCAGCCTTAACGATCGTTTGGGGCTTGATGTGGACTATGACCTTTCAAAGGCATGGGTCCAGGGTGGTGCGGCTGAGAGAAGACGGTGTTACCGCTAAGATCAGCGCATTGATCTTAGCGGGATAACTTCACCCGAACTCCAGCACCCTTGAGCAATGCGGTCCCAGCTCAAAGCCGGCTTTCGGTCCGGCTATGCCAACTTTTGCACCCGTCCAGAAATCCGTCGCCGGTCTGCCGGAAATATCGAAGCCCAGCCTGTCGCTGTCCAGTTCTATAGTCTGCGTGCAGTTGTCCCAGTTGAACATACCTACTCTCGTTATATCGCCAAGCTCCTGAATCCAGATACGGGACATTCCGTCCTCGGCAAAGATATCCAGCGGCCGGCCGGGAGCAGTATCGGCGGAGATGGCCCGGCGGGTCATCTCCAGTCCTGCATCGTTGAGAAGGCGGATAGGATCGCTCAGCACCCTGGCTCCGCCCGCCACCAACTCCAGCGAAGCGTGAGTGCGGGCCTCCTCCAGGGAGAGGGTGGCATGGCGACTGTGCATGGTGCGGTAGACATCCAGAGACGGCTCGAATTCCTCCTCGCGGGGGAACCACCAGGTCCGGTATATCGGTTCACCGGCGGCAAAGGTATCCTTGCCCCTGACGATCAGGAAATCCGGATCGTTCAGCCACCAGTTGCCGTTGAAGAAGTAGGAGCAGCAGATGGACTTGGCGTTGCGTATGATACTGCCCCAGAATGGAGACACATCGCTGGAAACGCGGCAGGCGTCGCAGTAGCCCGGCCCGATCTCGAAGGGGAGGTTGCAGGCCAGGATATAGGCGTCGTCCCCGGCGCCTTCGCGGATAAGTTCCAGCGCCCGCTGCATTACCTGCACGTTGTTGACAGTGCCGTCCGTATAACGGTGCGCATACATGATGTAGCGCAGAAAGTCCAGTTTGAAGTAAGTATATCCCATGTCCCGGAAGCCTTTGAAGAGGTCCCTGAGGTAATCGGCACCCTCTTTCCTGGTCACGTCCAGCGGATAGCCGAAGAGGCCGCAGCATTCGTAAGTGTGGTCCGGAAAGCCGTACTTATTCTTGCCTACCCAATCGTAGTTGTCCTGGAAGAAGCCGCATTCGGGATCGATGATGATGGGAGCCAGCCACAGTCCGGCTCTGAAACCGAGAGACTTGATATCCTCGGCCAGGCGGGCCATACCCTGCGGAAAGTCTGGATCGGCCGTCCACTGGCCGAAGCGCACCTCCCAGCCCATATCCGGGGCGATACAGTCGACACACTCTCTCAATACCGGATCGGCGGCGATGGCGCGAGCGTTCTCCATGATCTTGTCGTGCGATATGCTGCTGTGGTAGTAATCCCAGGAGTTCCAGCACCTGAGAGCCGGACGAACCTTGCCGGCAGGTTTAGTGCGACGGGCCATCTCCTCCAGCATTACCTGAGCGGATTCTCCCAGGCGGATCTCTATCCTGCCCAGCGACAGCTCGCCTGCATTGTCCGGATCATGCGGCAGGGGGACCAGGCCGTGCCAGATGCCTTCCCAGAAAGCCATCTGCAGCGGCCGTGCCGATCCTATCTCGGAGTTGATCAGAAGCGCTGAACTCTCCCGCTGGACGGCGAAGAGAGTTTTGGACATGAATTCCTCTTCGACGGCATTCGCCTTAAACACAGAGGTCAATCCCATGCTGCCCGGCATGAGCAGCAGCTTGGCAGCATCGAAGAACGGCTGTTTAGGCAGGACGATGACGTTCAGGCTGTGGGGCAGGGCAGAGAATGTCGGTTTGGTAATGAAGCTCTCGATAACCAGTGCCCCATTCTCCACTTGTATCTGCTGGCGAAGCCGCCAATCTCCGGTCTCTTTGTGGAGATCGAGAACGTCTCCCTGTCGCTCCAGCCGCCAGGTGATCCCGGCCGGAGAATTGCTGTTTTCGGGAGCGAGCAGCGGCAGATCCAGCGGCAACTGAATAAGCGTATTATAAGGATAAGGCTGATCGTATCCCCTGTCGAAAGGCAGAGCCTCGATATGGAGACGGGCACCGTCCCGGCTTGTGAGGCATATTCTGCCTCTCTCGCTGATCTCGGCGTTCCCACCCGGCAAGCTCAGGACCTCAGTATACATGCTCTTCACTCCTATGGAAAATATTAGGCGTAAGGTTAAATATACCGATATACTACATATCGCAACTCGGACTGTCAAGCAACCGGACGCTAATGGCTGAAGTCTGGTAAAGTTGACAGAACCAGGATCAAGGGGTATAATTCATTTTCACAGAGCGCACGGTATTACTCCGGCAGGAGGGTTGATATGAAAGCACTTGTAAGAAACATGGGTGACGATTACGTATCGTTGACGACAAACTTCCTGCGCATGCTGTGGACCAGGGATGAAGGTTCCTGGCGGGATCGGTTGGAGATAAAGACAGGCGACGGCTGGATGCCTGTGGCAACTAGCTCCTGGCACGCCTGCCTGATAAGAGACAACAAAGACACCGTATATTTATTTCAAGCTCTGGAGCTTGTAGAAGAAAGCGAGGAAGAGTGCACTGTTAAATGCTCTCTGATGAGGCCGGACTGCGGCGGATTTTCCGCTCTCTACCGGGTTTTCTCCTCAGGCTGTATCGAGATAAGGACGCTCTTTGAAGCTGAAGGCAAAGGAGTGCAGGATTCCGGCCTGGAGTTTCTGCGCTTCAAGCGCCCGCAGGGATACGACAGAGTCCGGTT
>JAQVUQ010000468.1 GCA_028699365.1 bacterium
CTGCCGAGACCGGTAGTACGTATGGTTTAGTCCAGGCGAGACCGTGAATTGAGGAACCGTGTGCGGGAAATCCGCTCGCACGGGTCTGTGGGGGGTAGCGGGTCGCAAGGCCCGCCCTACCCGGAAAAAAGCTGGCAAGAGAGGGTACACAGGTGAGAGAGCGGCCTATCGGCGTATTTGATTCCGGGGTGGGCGGGTTGACCGTCGTCAGAGAGATAATGTCCCGCATACCTTGCGAGACGGTGCTTTACTACGCCGATACCGCCCACATGCCCTACGGTCCGCGCCCGCTGGCGGAGATAGAGGGCTTTGCCCTGGAGATAACCGATTTTCTGATACGTAAGGGTGCCAAAGCCATCTGTATAGCCTGCAACATGTCCTCCGCCGTAGTCCTGGACAGATTAAGCCGTGAGCTGGATATCCCGGTGTTCGGCATGGTGCCGCCCGGTGCCGCCGCCGCCGCCGGCGCTACGCGCAACGGCCGCATCGGTGTGCTGGCTACCGAGGGCACGGTCAAGAGCGGTGCCTACAGACGGGCCATCACCGGATTGAAGCCCGACGCCGTCGTTCTGGAAACAGCCTGTCCGCCTTTTGTTCCCCTGGTGGAGAACGGTCTGACCGGTGATCCCTGCTGCCGCGATACGGTGGCAACCTTTTTGCAACCCTTGCTGGAGGAAGACGTGGATACCGTCGTCCTGGGCTGCACCCACTATCCCTTCCTGGAAGAACATATCCGTGACCTGGCCGGGGATAGAGCCGTGATAGTGGATCCGGCCCGGCGCACCGTGGCTGTGATGCAGTCACGCCTGGAAAGACTGGATTTGCTGGCGGAAAATGCGGATATGCCGCAACATACTTTCTATGCCAGCGGCGATGATACCTCCCTGCGGCGACTGGTGGCCGCAGAACTGGGTTTGCCGGATGCACCCGTTTATTCTGTCGATATGGAGAAGACCGATGCGGCTGTTGCACGCTGACGATATAGCAATCACTGTGGCGAAGCTTTGCCGTCGGGCGGCCGTGTGTCTGCCCGATGATGTTCGTGGTGCCCTTGAGGCATCTGAATCGATTGAAGAATCACCGGTGGGGCGACGGGTGCTGCGTTCTCTGCTGGAGAACGCCGATATTGCCCGTGAAGAAGGCCTGCCCATCTGTCAGGATACCGGCATGGCCGTGGTCTTTGCCGATATGGGCGTGGAAGTGCTGCTGGAAGGCGGCACCCTGGAGCAGGCCGTCAACCGCGGTGTGGCCCGGGGCTACGAGGAAGGCTGGCTGAGAAAATCGGTGGTGGCTCATCCGCTGGAGCGTTGCAACACCGGCGATAACGCCCCTGCCGTAATCCATCTACGGCAGACAGAGGGGGATAAACTGTGGCTGACCGTGGCTCCCAAAGGCTTCGGCAGCGAAAACATGACCCGGCTCTTCATGCTCAACCCCACTTCCGGAGCGGAAGCCGTGCTGGAAGCCGCCGTTCGTGCCGTGGATGAGGCAGGCGCTAACCCGTGTCCCCCCGTAGTGGTGGGCATAGGGTTGGGGGGAACGGCCGAACTGGCGCTGGAACTATCCAAAAGAGCTTTGTTGAGGCCGCTTGGAATGCCGTCCGCTCGTGCCGCCACGGCCGATCTGGAGAGGCGCATGCTGAAGAAGATCAACGACCTGGGGATAGGCCCGGCCGGGCTGGGAGGACGCGTCACCGCCCTGGCCGTCCATCTGGAGGAGTATCCCACTCATATCGCCGGACTGCCCATGGCCGTCAGCATAAGCTGCCATGCGCTGAGGCATGCGGAGGCCGTGCTGTGAACGGAGAGAGAGTAATAAGGCTGGAGACACCCCTGAACCCTAAAGCCGTGGCCGACCTGCGTGCCGGCGATGCCGTGCTGTTGAGCGGAATTGTCTACACCGCCAGGGATGCCGCCCACAAGAGGATGATAGAAGCCCTGAGAGAGGGAGAGGAACTGCCGTTCCCCCTGGAGGGCGAGACGATATATTACGCCGGACCGTCACCCGCTCCGCCGGGACGTCCGGTAGGCTCCATCGGACCTACCACCAGTTGTCGCATGGACCGCTTTACGTCCCGGCTGATAACAGCCGGGCTGCGCGGCATGATCGGCAAGGGAGAACGCAGTCCGGAGGTGGCCACCACCTTACGCCGTTGCGGCGCCGTTTATCTGGCCGCTATAGGCGGAGCCGCCGCCCTGCTGGCCCGCTCCGTGATCTCGGCCAGAGTGGTGGCTTACGAAGACCTGGGAACGGAAGCCGTCAGACGGCTGGAAATCAAAGATATGCCCTTGATCGTTGCCCTGGATATCCACGGCGGCGATATATACCAACAGGAAAAAGAACGCTACAGACGCTGATTCTGAAAGGAGAACTACATGGCCAGACCAGACGGCAGGGCCGCCGATCAACTGAGGCCCGTCAAAATTACCAGAGACTTCACCAAATTTGCCGAGGGCTCCGTCCTGGTGGAATTTGGTGGTACAAAAGTTATATGCACCGCCAGCGTGGAGGACAGAGTTCCATTCTTTCTCAAAGGCTCCGGCAAAGGCTGGGTGACAGCCGAATACGGCATGCTGCCGCGCGCCTGCCCCACCAGGGTACAGCGCGAAGCCACTCAGGGCAAGCCCAGCGGGCGCACCTCCGAGATACAGCGTCTTATAGGGCGAGCCATGCGAGCCGTGGTCAGCACCGCCGCTTTTGAGGATAAGACCATCTGGCTGGACTGCGACGTCATCCAGGCCGACGGCGGAACCCGTACCGCCTCCATTACCGGTGCCTATGTGGCTATGGTACTGGCCATGGAAACTATGAAGAGAAAGGGCACCATCAAGATCATCCCGGTTACCGACTTTGTGGCTGCCATCAGCGTCGGCATGCTCAACGGTGCGCCGCTGCTGGACCTCTCCTTTGAAGAGGACAGCAAGGCGGAGGTCG
>JAQVUQ010000469.1 GCA_028699365.1 bacterium
GTCGGATTTATGTGCTATATGTTCATCGTCAAAGAAATACAGGTACATTTTATCTCCTTCCGCCGTACCATCCGTCAAAGGTTCTGTCAATCTGTTCCCTGCCATTGTATCACCACCGCCATAAAGACTGAGCGATCCATGAGCAGATACATGTAAACGGAGCAGACTTCGCTATATGGCACCCGATGTGTGATCAGATCGGCAACGCTTAACCGTCCTCCGGCCAGCAATTCAAAAAAGAGTTCGTCATGGCGACGACGGGTCCAGGGGTTCTCAAAGGTGGCCTGCTGCGGGTGAGATGAATTGTGCGCTCCGATGATCTGCAGGCTGGGATAGTTGCACAGATCGTGAAAGTCAAAGGCGGATATCCCTCTGGGGCTGCTCAAGACGACCAAACGTCCCTGCGGGTGCAAAGCTTTCGGCTCCTGAATAAGCACCTGTGGATCGCCTGTAAGTTCAAAAACTATGTCGGCCATATCCCCGCCTGTATGTTGCCTGATCACCTTCTCCGCATCTTCTTCTCCGGCCTTAACAGCCACGGCTTCCGGCGGCAGATACTTCAACCTCTGCTCTGCCGTGTCTATGCCGAAAACTTTCTCTACCCCGCAAAAGCAACAGAGCCTTACAGCCAGTTGTCCCAGGAGCCCCAGCCCGAAAACGGCCACCCTTTCTCCCCACCGTAATCTGCCTTTGCGCAGGCCGTTCATAACAATCTCGGCAAGGGTAAAGAGCGTGGCTTCTTCCGGGTCCACTCCTGCCGGTATGACTCTCGCCTCCTCCAATGGCACGACATTATACCTAGCATGAGCAGCATAGGAGGCCACCCGCAGGCCGATCCATTCTTCTTCCACACCCTCTCCAGCTTCGATCACCGTGCCGACGTTAGAGTAGCCGGCAACAAAGGGGTATCGCCCATACGCAGCCCAGTATGAACCCGGCGGGTAGCTTCCGCTGAGAAGAGTAAGCTCCGTGCCCGTGCTGATAGACGAATAATCGGTACGCACCAGCAGACTGCCGGCTCCGATCTCCGGCAACGGACACTCCTCCAGCTTAACCTCTCCCGGCCCTGAGAATATTACTCTACGGTTTCCCGCCATCTTCCTTACCCCTTCAGCACAACGCACCTGCTAACGCTCTCCTGCTTTGACTAGTTTATAATATAAGATATATGTGACGCTGATAAGCAGCAAAGGTATCGTTAATTACGCCATTGATTATATTCACCTGGCGATTTTCAAACAATACCGTGGCTGTGATCCCGCCTCCGGAAACAGTGATGCCGGTATTAACCTGCGAGGGCAATTCATTTACGGCTATCACATACCGCTGACTCTGATATGTCTTTCCCAATGCATGGATATGGGGATCGCTTACTGAGACAACCGGCGGCGTCTCAGAGGAGTAGAGCACCGGGGTAAGCTGTCTGATCTCCTGCGCCAGCATTCTCAACGTGCCCCATGCTTCTTCGTTTTTTGGTATGTTGGTGAAATAGTTGATCCCTCTGATGCCATGGATGAGAGTCAGATACGTCGAGCACTCTATCTCCGGTCCTGTCGGTTCCCGTGAAATGTCACACGCGTTGCCGTGAGACTGCAACCAGAACCAGAGAGGTTTCCCCGCGCAGTATGTTACCATAGAACCAGCCTTGCTCTCCAATATGGAAGGTGAGTATACTTGTGCAGACGATTTCATGTTAGAGCCTGAATCAGGGATGCAATAGAAATCCATACTGCCGATATCTCCGGTTTGGCTTCCAGGATAAGATACGTAGTTGATGAACGAGGGCCTTGACGGATCACTTTGTTTGGCCGCATTATAGTAGTCCTGCGCAAAGGCATACGTGTTGTGTGGATTCAGGTTTAATGGCTCATCTGCCACATACCAGGCTATCACTGCCGGATGGTAGCTTAGATTGCTCACAACCCACTGCACTTGTGTTACCGTTGCATCATGCGTTGCTTGCGGCGTCGCCGAGAAAATGGAAGCTATCCAGACAATAGCTTTCAATCCGTTTGCTTTCAGCGTGTCCAGCGCCGTCGTTAACTGGCTTAGCGAATAAGAGGGTTTCACATACATAACAACCGTGTTGAAGCCTGTGCTAGCCAGCTTTTGAGCAACCGTTGCAGACGGCAGATCCCAGCGCACAGCTATCGACATATACGGTTGTCCATCTACCAGGAACCTGCCGTTTGCGTCGATGCTCACCTGCACGGTATCGTTCCCCGGAACTATAGGATAGTCCAATACCTGTCTCGGCGTTCTGTGTACCCACTGGGCGGAAAGGATGGATTGATCCAATACCGACGCTTTGTAAGGCGTCGCATATGTCCCTCTTTCTATCTGCACATCATCGATCCAGAGCGTGCCGTTGCCGATATTGTCGAACAAACAGTATATCGGTGAAGCGGCAGGGGTAAAGTTCAGAGAGTACCGCTGCCATGTATTGCCGACATTAACCTGCTGACTGGCACTGCCGTTGCTCCACCGCATTAACATGGTTACAGGTTGACTGGCTTGATTGCTTTTCATCCATACTGAAAGTGTATACGCCGTATTCAACTCGGATGCAGCACGGTAGACAAAGCAGGATATCGGGACCAACTCCTGCGATGCCTGCAACAGGCTGGCAGGGCCGACAATTTTCAGAGATTGGCTGCCCGAATGGCTGGTAGTATTGTCCACCTGCCAGCGCGTATGCCAGGAACTCAGGTTCGCCACCCATTCATCTGTCTGTAACCCAAAATGATTCGTTCCCCAGTAATCAGGAAGATTATTACTCGAGCAGGCTTCAAAGCTGCCGTTCGGCAACAGATTCTGGGTTGCGTCATTCTTCCATGCGTGCAAATCCGACATATAAGCGGTGCATGTCAATGGCTTATTCTGATAAATGGAAACATATATCCTACGAATATCACTCCAGTCACTGGTG
>JAQVUQ010000470.1 GCA_028699365.1 bacterium
GCTTCTTCAAACGGCTTGTCCGCACTGCACCGGCTCACACTCCGAATTAAGCCCAGGCTGCTTTGCCTCCCGGCCATCCCTATCTTCTTGTCATACGGCACCTCGCTGCTCCCGCAATTCCGGCAGTCTGCCGCACGGCTACTGGCCGGAGATGAGACGGCATGCACTGGGATGGCTAAGGCGCTGGCTGAAGGGTGAGGGAGACGGACGTCCCTGCGATGAGCCGCTCTTTACGGAATTGCCTGAGAAGGAGTGCCTGTGTTTCCCGGAAAACGACAGGCCTGTCTCTGTTCCCTCAATATCAGAATACATACGGCCCATTGCCGGCCGGTTGATCCAGGGACATCCGGAAGGCGTTACACTTTCCACTCCTGAGGATAAGCGCAGTCAGTTGGAGGAACTGCTGCATATTCCTGACGCGTACAGCGATTGCATGATCAGCGAAGAGCGGTTGATAGTTGAAGACACTTTTGAGGCGCGCAAGTTGTTTTTGGAAGCAGAACCGGGAATACCGTTGCCGTTGGCGATCATTTCCCGGCTTGGGGCACAATGCAGAGAGGCCGTACTGGTAGTTCATCCGGAGGGTAAGCAGGTTGCTCTGGGCAAGATATCGTTGCCGGATATGATGGATGACGACAGGATGATAGTTCTGGCCGACCTCAGGGGAACCGGTGAGACCTGCTGGGATAACGAGCCTGTTCATGGAATAAGCTTGCATGATGCAGCCAGAGCAGCACTATGGATGGGCCGGACCGTGACAGGCGATTGGATCAGTGACATGGAAGCGATCACTGAATACCTGAAAGAAGAGTGTGGAGTAGAAACGGTAAGTCTGCTGGCATTCGGAGAGGCCGGCATAGCCGCTCTGGGGGCATCTGTGCTGAATGATTCCTTTGCATCCGTTGAGGTCAGAGGAATGCTGGCATCATATCTCAGAGAGGAAGAGGATATAGCTCAGTCTATGTCTGTTCATATTCCCGGCATTTTAAAATGGGGCGACGTATCCATGCTGGCTGCGTTGTCTCAGGCTTCAGTGCTCATAGCCGATCCTGTTGACTGGGCCGGGAAGGCATATGATGGGGCTCGAATCCAGGCTTTCAAGGCCGATATTGAACATCTGGCATCGCTTATGGGCCTATCTGCACGAGTTTTCGTGACAAAGAGTTAGTAGTAGCGTGACAGAGCGAAGCTTGGTAGCTATAATAATGTCATAACGTTTAAGTGTAACTGTCAAGTAGTGATAAGCGCCAGATGAATAGCTGTGAAAAGACTGTCGGAGGTCGTCAGTCTAACCAGCGTTTCCGAAAAACCGGATAAGACAAAACTATAGCAAGGAGAGCAAAATGACTGTTTCGAGAGGAACTATCGGAAAAATCCTGATGTCCGCCTTTGTCTTTGGGCTTTTTATGACATCGAATTCAAGCCGGGGTGTTGAGGTTGCGAAGGCCGCAGCAGACGATAACACTGCAAAGACCAAACCGGCAGCGGAGAAATATATCGTCAAGGACGGCATTCCCCAGGGAAAGATATTTCTCCCTGCCGTTGCCGAGAAGGCGATGATCTTTGCCGCACAGGAGCTCCGGGAACACCTGGGGAAAATGACCGGGACTGATGTGGAAATATCGTGGCGCGCAATAAGTTCCAATGACGGCGGTTTCTTATTGAAAACAAGACCTGAAAGCGAATGGAGGGGCAAGGAGTCCTCTCAGGCTTTCACAATCGAGGAGTCGGTTTCTCCGGTGCCGCGTGTAACCGTAACCGGCAACACAAGCCTCGCCGTCCTTTACGGCGTCTACCAGTATTTGAACGATCAGGGAGTGCGCTGGCTGACACCCGGTGAAACAGGCACCAATATTCCGAGGCTTTCCGACATTCCGGTCCGTCCCGGCAAAAAGACAGCTTCACCCTCATTTTCATCCCGCACTCTTGCCCTTTCCTCGGTTGCCGACAACCATTTCGGAGGCGCCCCGGACATCAAAAAAGCGGTCTATGATTATGACCTATACCTGATCCGCAACCGAACCCAACTGGGACGCAATATTGCGACGAAGGATTTCGGCTTTGACCTGTGCGGAACACAGAGTGGCCATGCGGTGAAGCCGATGACCGGGCTTAACGATACGAGCATCAGCAAGGAGCCTGAACGCTTTGCACTTGTCACCGGCCCGGATTTCGTGCAGAAACGCCGCTTCGATGACGGACAGATATGCTTCTCCAATGAAAAGAACATACGGACCGCCATTGAAAACTGCGTTGCGTATTTCACAAAACTTGACAATGCCGGGAATGGGCGCAGCAGGGATCTGGATGAGGACTTCACTGTGCCGATGGGACTCTCGGACTGTTCCGGCATCTGTGAATGTGAAAACTGCGCGAAGATCGCAGGGAAAGAGCCCAACAGCAAGGACCGTCTTGTCTGGTGGTTCTGGAACCGTGTTGCAAAAGGACTCAGTGAAAAGATGCCGGGCCGCAGGATGGCGGTGTTCGCACCGTATGCGGACATAACGCGCCCGCCGGCCGACGTGAAAATAGAGCCCAATATCATGGCCGTAACCTGCCAGGTCATGAAATGGGAGAAGAATCCTGAAAACAAAGCCTCGTATCCGTTCCCTAAAGCATTCCTGGAGAATATAACCGGAATAAGGGACGCCGGCGCTACGCTGGGCTGTTACGATTATCAGAATTACCCGTGGGCTCCGACACCTTTGCTGGTTCTCGACTCAGCCCAGGGGTATGCCGAGCTTGGGTATAAGCATTATCACCTGGAGGCTATGCAGCGCACCGAATATGACTGGCCGATCATCTGGTCTATTGCGCAGTTCACCTGGGACAGCTCGAAAAAACCGCGGGAATACCTTAAGGACTTTTGCCGCGAATACTATGGGACACCCTATGACGCGGACATACTGTGGCTTCTTGAGGAGATG
>JAQVUQ010000471.1 GCA_028699365.1 bacterium
GTCAAAAATCAATGCAGGCTGTTATGAGGAAGGAATGCCGCTGTGTTTAATGTGCAAAGCGGCTGTAAGGTTGAAAGAGCCTGCTGTAATCGGGGATATTGATATGCATATGACCGAACTCCCATACAATATGCCGGGCAAGGTTTATCGCTGTCCCATGCCCTTTAGTGACAGGGACCCGAAGCAAAGCATGTTCGACGAGTTCAAGGAGAAGAGCATTACGGCTGTCGTGTTGCTTGTCGGAGATGATGAATGTATTCGAGAGACTGGTAAGGACTTACGCTTTTTCTATCAGGAGCAGGGGATAGAGGTCATTCATCTGCCATTTGATGAGGGTGTTCAACCGGAACTGAATCCAACGATACATGCCAATCATATCAACGCGGCCATAGATAGGGTATTGGAACTGGCGGGAAGCGGTAGCAATGTGGCCATACATTGTTTCGCAGGCATACTCAGGACAGGCTTCTTCGTCAATGCGCTTTCCAGCAGGATTGAGAGGATAGGGTAGGCATCTCTAAGCGGTTGAGAGTGGCTGGATTTAAACTGTGGAGGAGTGAGTGGTTGTAGGTCTTGTTATGCATAGGATCCATAGTGTAGGAATAGGGTCAGATGGAAGTCTTTGCGTGATAGGGAGATTCAGAAGAAATATTGCCAGCGATAGATCAAGGCCATACAGGGTACTTTGGTGCGTCACAGGGCATACGTCCCCTCCCCCTATACCTTCCTCTGGGGGACCACAAGCCACTGTTAAGCGGGTCAGTGTCAGACTGGTCTGACAGCAGATGGTATTTCCAGGGAATATTAGGTAGTAAGAGTCAGATATTATTACCCCTATATATCAAAGCGGAGATTCGCTTTCTCTGCTCTTCGTTGGACAAATTAACAAGGGGTCTGAGGGTGCGCTCTGTGATAATTGGATAGTCCATTGGATCTCCACAGTTCCTCACGACCTCTAGGCTATCCTTATCCAGCTTCAACAGGTTTAAGAATTGAGTGACTCGGGCCTTTGAGACACCGATATCCCTTGATAGGCTGGTGGACGAAGAGGTGGATCTTAGTTTCTCCTGAAGCTCGGATGCCACAAATACCGGATTGCGATATTTTCTGGTTGGCTTGGGAGACTTTATCGTCTCTGCCCTCTCCCGTTTAAGAACTGACCAGAGAAGTACACTCTCACAGAACAGGCCGAGCAGCCAAATTTTGTACCCCGTGATGAACGGGGTTTTGTTTTTGTTGGGTGAACGGGAGTTTGCTAAAGCGAGCAAGCGGATGATCATGTATCTACTTGTAACGAACTTCTTATTCAAAGTAATATTGTTTAAATGGAATGGTGGTGATACAATGTTATTATAATATAAGTACATTAAGGTGGTAACAATGATAAAAAAACTTGTAAAACATGGTAACAGCAGGGCGCTCGTTATTGACAAGGGTGTTCTGGAATTACTTCGGATTGATGACGATACGCCTTTGGAAATAACTACCAATGGAAATGCTCTTATAGTTATTCCCCAGAGAGAGTATCTGTTGAATGAAAAGTTGGAAAGCGCATTGCAGGAAGTTAATGCAAGGTATCCTGAAGCTCTGAAGAAACTGGCAGAATAATGGAGCTTCTTTTTCTAACTGTGGAAAATATTTTGAGATTCCACCAGGACCAGATTGAGCGCTATGGTGGAAACGCTAATGTAAGGGATATGGGGTTGCTGGAATCAGCAGCAGCAATGCCTATGGCATCTTTCGGTTCACATTACATTGCTCATGATATTTACGAGATGGCGACCGCGTATTTATTCTATATAGTTATGAATCATCCTTTTGTTGACGGCAACAAACGTACTGGAGCTGTAAGCGCCTATATATTCTTACGGATAAACGGAATTGTTTTAACGGCCGCAGAGGATGAATTTGCCGATTTAGCGCTACAGGTGGCTTCAGGGAAAAAGGGCAAGGAGGATGTAGCATCGTTCCTGCGGATAAATTGTATCGCTATTGAAGATAGCGATTGCATATAGTAACTATATAGAGGACGGGGGACGCACCTTTACGTAGGCGGAAGGATATCCACTGGTTACTATGGTAACCGTTATTATTTATGTGACAATTCGCTTGCAAAGCACAGAACCATACGCAGTTCCTCCGAAGGCATGGACAGGAAAGTTCTAATTTCGTCCAACCGGTCCAGTCAAACTTTGTACTCAGAGCGTACAGTATAAAGAAGATGAGGATTATTTCTGATCGGTTTAACTCCAGGATCATAGAAGCGGAGTGAATAAAGACAGATAGTCGAGGGCAGAACTGGCATCTGTCGCACCCTTGTGGTCTAAAGAGATGCGGGATACGCCGCCCCGCCGGTTATCTTTCCCCAAAGCTATTGAACAGGCTTTAATAGACTCGCTAATGAAAATTTTGACCGTTCTGAAATTATAGACCTTTTATGTCAGCTTATGTCAGCATGGCGGACAACGAATAAGAAAATTCAACTGCGAATTCGGGAGAAGTTTTTCTTCACTTTCCCCTTTTGGTTATGAAATTGCCCATTGATATTATACGCCTCTGGCGTATAATATGGGTATGGAGTTTGTTGAAACCGCTATATTCACTAAAAAGAGTGCAGTCCTATTGCCGGACGATAGCTATAAAGAATTACAAGAGACGCTTATCCTGCAACCTAGGGCAGGTGATCTCATACCGGCAGGCGGAGGGCTTAGAAAGGTTCGCTGGCGTGGTTCAGATACAGGTAAAAGGGGCGGATTACGTATAATCTACTACTGGGATATGCCCTATCAGGTAATCTTTATGCTTTACGCCTATAAAAAAGGCGAGCAGGAGGACTTAACTCCAGTACAATTAAAAATGTTGCGGAACGCAGTAAAGGAGGGCTTGGCATGAGAAACGAGGATTTTGA
>JAQVUQ010000472.1 GCA_028699365.1 bacterium
GCCGGAAGCCCGGTAATGGCCACGAAACCCGCGCCCTGCAACCGGGCCAGTTTGGCCGACATCAATCCCAGAGGTCCGGGGCCCAGAACCACTACACTGCCGCCGATGGGGATCTCGGCATTGAGAACGGACGTCAGTGAGACAGCCAGAGGCTCGGTCAGGCTGGCCGAGACATAATCCAGCCCTTCGAACTTGTTGAGACTGTTGTATCTGACGGACATGTACTGCCCCATGCCGGGCTGCCCTTCCATGTCGTACATATTGCGGCAGAACTGCGGGGTACCGCTCTTACAGGCGGCACAGATGCCGCACATGGTGCAATCCTCGACGATGACTCTGTCCCCGGGCTTGACGCTGGTAACGCACTGCCCCACTTCGACCACCTCTCCGGCAATCTCATGCCCCAGAGGCATGGCTTCGTCCTCCCAGTCCCGCACGAAATTTATATCCGTGCCGCAGACGCCGCAGGCCTGCACCTTGACTATGACACTGTTGGGAGCGGGGGAGAGTATCTCCCGTTCCCGCATCTCTATATCCAGGTATTTCTTACCGTAAAGTCCCTTACTCTTCATAATTTTATCTTCTCCTTCATACAAAGGCTATCACTCTATGCCTGAGCGTTCTCCTTCAGACTGCCGCCGACAGGCGGCTCATCCTGCCCCGTAGAGTTTGCCGTCGGCGCCGGGATAGATCTCGTCATCGGCATGCGCTATGGCCTCATCCAGATTATCGAATACTTTACGGAACGCACCCACGAATTTCTCCATTAGATCCCGGCCATTGGGAGCGTGAATACCGTGAACTACGGTGTAGGTATCGCAGAGTTCTTTAGCCACCGGAAAATTGTCCACGCTGTAATCGTATTTGATGCCTTTATCTTCATTGACGGACCAGGGATAGCTGGATCCGCCGTAGCCCAGCTTGCTCTGGAAGAGATCCTGAGCCGGCACCGGCACTGTCTGCCACTGTCCTACCAGCATACCTTCCTTGTAAAGAGCCTTCTCCACCGCCTCGCGGAAGCGCCTGGGGGAGCAATCCACTCCGGCGGCTTTGGGATCGAAGCGCACGTTATACATAAAGTAAACATGCTTGCACTCCGGTGGACAGTAAGGAGGTATGACTCCCGGTATCCTGCTCAGCTCTGCCGTCAGGTAATCGGCATTGGCTATTCTGATATCGTTGTTGGCATCAAGATGCTTCAACTGCCCGCGAGTAAGAGCAGCCGGCAGTTCCTGATTGCGATACATGTAACCCAGAATAGAGGCGTTGTACTTACGGCGGTGGCTGACCTCATCCACTTCATCGCCGAAGCAGCGTATCAGCGAACCCTTGCTGACGATATCCTCGTCATCCGTTATGAAGAGGCCGCCCTCTCCGCCGCAGAGGTTCTTGAAATTATTGAGGCTGAATGCACCTACGTTGCCCATGGTACCGACCATGCGTTCCTTATAGGTGGCTCCGTGCGCCTGGCAGGCGTCTTCGATAACAAAGAGGTTATACTTACGGGCGATCTCCAGTATGGGATCCATATCTGCCGGCAGGCCCTGAATATGAACCGGAATGATGACCTTGGTCCGCTCAGTTATAGCCGCTTCCAGTTTGGCCGGGTCCATACAGTATGTCCGGGGATCGATATCCACGAATACCGGCACGGCGTTCTGATGAATGGCACAGGAAGCTGAAGCCAGGAAGGTAAAGGCGGAGGTTATGACCTCATCGCCCGGTCCTACACCCGCTGCGGCCAGTGCCATATGCAGAGCCGAGGTGCCGCTGACGGTTGTCAGGCAGTATTTGGCACCGGTATACTCGGCCCACTCCCTCTCCAGCGCCGTCACCTGAGGCGCCGTGCCTCCGGCTACGATGCCGCTATCCATAACCTCGTTGACAAATCGCCAGTCATCTTCCGTGATTACCGGCCAATTGCCGAAATCACTCCTCTTGAGTAACGGTTCTCCTCCGCTGACAGCCAATTTTGCAGACATGTTAATCCTCCTCTTATAATAGCTTTTTAGCGCATTAGCTATTTAGCCTGTTAGTAGTATTCCAGCAGGTTAATCAGCCTTTACGGCCCTCGTTCTACTAAACAGCTAAATACCTACAGCCTAAACACCTGGTTAAGCAGAGCTAAGCTCTGCTTAATCACAACCTCCTCGGCCGAGGCGTCTACATACCGCGTGTCCTCGGCATATCCTCCCTCGGCGATAGCCTTCCTGGTGGGAACGTATCCCACCGTTCCATTGGCCAGACCCAGGATATAAGTATGCTTGAAGGGGCTGGCCTCCTTTATATGCATGCCTATCTCGGTATACAGTTCACCCGGGAAGCTGATGAAGGCGGTATCGCCTATGGAGAAACATACCTGTTCGGCAGGTATATCTTCATTTTGCCGCAGGTACAATCGTTTATACAGATTTGCTTTATAATCATCGCCTACGCCGTCGGGCAGCGCCTGAACCTCGCCGCCGCTACAACGAATGACTTCATCGGCCCAGGACAATTCATCCGAGGTAATCTTCCTGGACGGCAGCATATAGCTGACGGAAGCGCTTTTTATCACAGCCTCTCTATCCGGGTGCAGTCCTTCGACTATCCCGGCAACAGCATCGGCCAGAGCACGGCCTATGCGGTCCACACCTTCCCAATCCCGATCTTTAAGCCCGTCTATATCCACGGTTCCCTGGGCGCCGTTGAAAAACAGCGCCATGGCGCCGAATCTCTCTTTCAGCAGTCTGGCAGCCTCACCAGGATAATCCCCGCTGAGCAGGTAATTATCGCCTGACATGACGTTGGGATGACCGGCGTGGTTGAAGAGGATGCAAACCGTCTTGCCGGGATTGTCGGATTCCGTGATTTTAAGAACGCCCACCTCCGGATCAGGCTCTCCCAGAGGCCCGACG
>JAQVUQ010000473.1 GCA_028699365.1 bacterium
CCATGTCTAAAGCAGTTGTTATCGAAGAGGCTAATTACCGGGTCGTTTTCGATCCCCAAGCGGCTGGATTCCCCGGCAGCCTGGCGTTGTCTGTGGATGAGGGCTGGGAGGAGGTTGCCGCCGGCAGCCTGCCCTGGATGGAGGCGGAGCTGGGTGACGGCACTATAGTCCGTCCCTTCTGGCCGGAGAGTTACCAGCCGTCCGTGCGTCGCGTGGGCGAGGCGGTGCAGGTGGAGTTCCGCAGCCTTCCCTGGGCGGATAGCCAGGGCAGGGTGCAGGACGGTTTCAAAATCACCCTGAGATACGATCTGTGGCCCGACGGGCTGTGCTTTGTCGATACCTTCTTCATGGTGGAGAAGACAAATCCGCCGGCACTGGCCGGTTTCAGATTGACCCCCCGGATAGCGCTGTCCGAGGGCAATGATGTCTCCTGGGCCTACTGGCAGTTCCCCCAGGCTGTGGGCGGCGATATCATCCAGGCCATAGGCTCCATAGAGCGCAATCTGGCAGCCGGAGAGGAGCGCTGTCTGGACGGCATGATCTCACCTGACGTCAGCTTCGACTTCGGGACGGAGGGCAGGCGAAACAAGCATCTGGAACTGATGGTGGAGGGCTATAACTCCCTGACGCCGGAATTCAACAATACCAGCACCACCGTAACCTGGAACGAAGGTAACCCTTCTCTGACGTGGGAGTTCATGAAGGAAGGGCGAAGCAGCAAGGACCGTCCCTGGCAGTGGCGCAACAAGTGGGGCTGGATACTCTGCCAGGCTCCCCGGAAGCGTCGGCATGCACCCCTGAGAATGTACCACTACTTCGATAACTTCAAGCGATATCCCACCTCGGAGCAGATCAGGAAGATGTCCGATGAGGGGGCCGATATGCTGGTTATGCATGAGAACTGGCGCGACGATCCACAGAACGGTGGCCGCCCTTACGACGAAGCGGAGTTTGCCGGAGTTGTATCTACGGCTCACAGCTACGGCATGCGTGTAGCTCCCTATATACGGGGCAACGAGCTCTCCGTCAGGGAGGATGCCTGCGATTGGTTCGATGAATTTTTGCAGCAGGACCATGACGGACTGTATATGGATTACGGCGGACCGATACATTACGTCAGCAGCGACGAGAACTTCCCCGGAGGTCGTATCGCTTTCAAAGAACACTTTCTTGCCATGCGTAAGCTGCGTGAGCGTGTCGGCGATAAAGGTGTACTGCTGTCGCATACCGGCCCCTTCTACTCAGCTACCGGCCTGGCCGGTCTGGCCGACGGCTACACGGCCGGAGAGGGCGAGAAGGGCGTGTTGTTGAGCAACCGCACCAATCATGCCTACTTCAGCGGCTCCTCCGTCTGTCCCGGAGCCATGTGGACGGCGGCCTTTCCTGATTACCACACCAAAAGAGCTGTTCCTTTCATGGCTGTTACTGGTCAGACGCCCCATGTAACCTTGGGAACGCAGGCGGTCAGTTCCTCTCTTGCTCACCCCAAAGAGCCCGGTAACATAACCTATGCTCGGCCATTGTGGAAGCTGTGGGGGCTCTTCAGCGGACAGCACGATGTGACGCTTCTGCATGAGCATAACACCACTACTCTCTTCGAGACCGATTCACCTATGATCGGAGTCAGCCTGATGCAGGCCGGGGACGGATCGATGCTTCTTATTGCCGCCAACTTCTCTTCGGATCAGCGAGAAACAGAGGTTTGTCTTAACTGGGAAAGTGAAGGAATAACGGCTCCACCAGAAGACTGGACCGTATTTCGCCTTGATCCAGAGCAAACTGTGCCCTTAGCAGAGAAATATACAGACGATACTAACAACTTCCAGGCACGACTATGCGGCTACGGCCTGGCAGGTTGGCTGATAATGCCGGATGCGACCATGTGGCAAAGTAAGATCGATGAGTTCAGACGTTCTTATCCTGTCATGGATCAGGCCGCGAAGGATTATCTGGCCGAAGTGGAAGCGCTGCGAGCCAGACGGTTCGATCCCCAGCCGAGCCTTAAAGCCTATATCAGGGTTAAGTTGCACAATTTCCCCTTTGCCTACGAGGATTCGCTCTGGTGGGATCTCTATGATTGCTGGAACGAGCTATACAGAGTGAAGGAAGATGCCGGCAAAGAGTTACTGGGATACGTGAGCAGCCTCGGCCTGGTGCGGAGCAAGCCTGTCAAAGAGGAGTTTATCTGGCCCGGAGTCGTAACTCCGTGGATAGCCCTGCACGAGGTATTGTCCGAAGGCACGCACGATCTGGAGATAAGGAGCAAGCACCTGGGAGAGGATTTCTACTCCTTCATCATAGCAGAGATTACCGATGATCCCGGCAACCCTGAGCGCTATCGGGAGTTGACCTTTGCCAACGAACTGGATGAGGACAGAGCCAGGCTCTCCTTCCGTGTAAAACTGGGTCGATAAACGGAAGAGTGACAGGTGTATATACGACAGCATCTGGCAAAAGATCCTTCGTTGTGCTACCATTCAGTTATTGAACACTACTCGGGGGACACATTGACAGCAGATTTTGAAGTATACTCTCTGGCCAGCGGCAGTTCGGGCAACTGCTATCTTATCTGGGGCGGCGATACCGCCGTTCTTATAGATGCCGGCATCACACTCAAGGCTCTGACGGCCGGGCTGGCCCGCTTCGGCTACTCTCCGGCACAACTGGACGCCGTATTCGTTACGCATGAACACAGCGATCACGTCAAGGGCGTCGGGCCTCTGTCCCGGCGCTATGAGACGCCCGTCTACGCCAACATGCCCACCATCAGGGCCATGCTGGAGCGCAACGGCGCCATCAACGTCAGGGAGATGCCCATAGGACAGGAAGTGGAAATAGGCGCTCTGTCCGTACGCTCTTATCGACTGCCGCATGACGGAGTCTGCCAT
>JAQVUQ010000474.1 GCA_028699365.1 bacterium
TCGCCTCTTCGTCCTGGTAGCGGGGTGTTATCGGACCGCTCATGACCAGTATCTCAGAATTGCTTGCCGCTCTTATCTGATGTATTACCTCCCGCACGGACTCCGCACTGTCGTTGCTGATGCCGCCTATCATTACCAGATCAGGCCGGTAATCAAGCACGTATTCCTTAATCCTGTTCTCCTGCTTGTAGTAGCCGCACCCGGTGCTGCTTCTGACCGATGTAATCACTTCCAGACGTGCTTTGGGGTAGAGACGTTCCACCAGTACATCGTAAGGTGAATTGCCGGTATCGTTAACGATGCTGTCTCCCAGCATCACCACTCTCAACGAACCGCCCTGCCGCAACCGTTCAATTGTTTCAGGTATATATCGCCATCTTCCGGCAGCAAAGCCACACGCAACAGGCGGCATCTGCTTATAGTAGCTGTCTGCCCAGGCAGCGGCCTCTCCTCTATCTATCTCTGTTACGCTGATATCACTGATATGGAGAGTATCCTCCTTATCGTCGGGATGAAAAATAATGCGGCAGAACTCCGCTTTAGCCTTGGCTCTGAAGATAAAGTCGTTCCTCACCCATTCTGCTGACGGTTCTATATAGGAGTAGTGATCGGGCAGCAGCGTTCCTTCTTTATCATAAAAGAAGGCAGCCCAGTGCCCAGCTCCTGACCCGCCCGGCTTAAGCAGTGAACGAAACTCTATCCGGTAATAATCAAACGGCGTTATTTTAAAGGAAGGACTTTGCCGTAAGATACACTCCCCATTTTTTACTTCGTCAAACTCATGATATAAAAGGGTTTTATTTTCCAAACTATCTCTCTCCCTTCTTAAAAGCGCAGTTCGCTGATTCTTCTCAGGTAGTAGCGGTAGTTGTCAAGGGAAGTGCCTGGGGTTATAAGGTGATCGGGCATAACCACGTAGCCTCCATCCTTCATCAACGGCAGTCTTCTCTCTATTTCGGCATCAATGGCTGCCGGCCCTTCTTCCAGCACTCCTTTGTTGAACCCGCCTATGATCCTCATCTCCCGACCATACTGCCGGCGGTATTGCATGGGGTCTGCTCCCCATTTACCTATCTCTATGGGAAAGAAGGTATTTACTCCGGCTTCCAGCCACGGCTTGACCAGATCTTTTATGTCTCCATCGCTGTCTATGCCCTGCAGCTTTACGCCGTATTCTTCCAGCTTGTTGCGCACCTTGGTATAACCGGGAGCTACACACCGTTTGAATATAGCCGGGCTTACCAGGGGTCCGCTGCTGCCGCAGATATCCTCCCAGCCAAAGGACATATCGGGCCGGGTCTTCATACGCGGCACCACCTGCTCTATGGCCCAGCAGCTTAAGTTTGCCAGGGTATCCACCATATCGGCATAGACTTCCGGATTGTCATACATCAGATAGGACATGCCTTCCAGCCCCATCCAGTTCCTGATCCACCCCATCAGGGATGTGACCTCTATGGCTATGAACATGCCTGAATCTTCAGCTCTGTCTATCCTCTCCCGGATATCTGCCGGGATACGCCCGGCATCCGGCTGCAGCCTTCTTTTGTAGTTATCCCAATCGGCGGCGCTCTTCAGCGTGAAATCCATGTAGTGGGGTATGCTCTCTTTCCCTTTCCAGGCTTTCTGCACCACTCCGTCCTGAGCCCGATAGACCTTATACTCTTCGGTCTCTTCGTATATCTCCTCTTCAAAGGACGGATAGAGATTGAGATTGACGCCTACGAATTTCCAGTGAGGCACTGCTCCCAGAAACTGGTGCTCGTCGGCGTCTGCGGGCATGCCTTCTCTTATCCACCTCTCTCTGGTCTCGGGCCAGCCGGCCCAGTGGGCTGCGGGCATCCTGTTGAAGGCACCGTAGTGCATGATATTGTTCCATGTTTCTCTTATAGTCACCTTATGCATCCCTCCTGAATTTACCGATACTTGCCCGTAACCTGTACCCGGCTGTCAGTTCACTCTGTATATACGGCAACTTTTGCGGTCTATATCAAGAAGGGCCTGTCTGTTTCCCATGATTATCTCTTCCCCACTGTCCAGATCGGTCAGAATACTGCCTTTGTTCTCTTGCAGTTCCACTATGAACTCTACTGCCTCGGGATAATGGTTAAGGACGAACAGTATCTTTTCATCCGGCCCTTCGTGCAGCACGGCTGTGCCCAGATTGCGCTCCTGCCGGTATATCCGATGTCCCCCGCCTTCCCGCTTCCAGTCTATCCAGCTTACTTCCGTTGCCGGGCTTATCCTGACGGCCGGACGACCGGCATATTTATCCAGCAGGACGGTTATCTGCTTCAGGTTATCCATGCCTTCTTCCTCGGGCTCGCACCGGGCCAGACAGGTCGGATAATGGATTATCCTGCCCCGGCCCATCTCTATCTCACCGTTACCTGCCGGGAGGTCTTTCCCTGGGAAGCTTGTGGGTGCTCCTTTCTCGTCCCGTCCGGGCACCGGACCGCTGATTACCAGAACTCCACCGCCATTCACATAAGCTTTCAATTCATCGGCGGCGCCTCTCTCTATAACGGGGCTGCCCGGCAGGAAGACTACGGGGTAATCATTCAGCTTGCCGGGTGCATGCATAATATCCACTGCTCCGGCCTGATACCCTGCCTCTTCCACCAGCCGATACAGCCCGGCATACTCCTGTGAGGCTGCTCCGGCTTCTATACCGTCTATGTATGGTGTGCCGGCATACTGGTTATTGTCATCGCAGGGGGAAGGATCTCCCAGGTAAGTATGTTGGTGCTGCAGCAGGTAGTAAACTACGGCCACATCCATTACCGGCTTCAGCTCCTCCCAGCCTTTGATCTTCTCAAAGAGCATCTCCTCTGTCTCCTGCAGCACTCCAAGGTTGGAGCGTACATGGCCGTGGCTGCTCACGGG
>JAQVUQ010000475.1 GCA_028699365.1 bacterium
TTCAGATGCCTCGGGACAGGCTACGGCAAAGGATTTATACCCGAATAACTTCAGCAGTGTGCCCGATCCCCAGAACTTGTAGTGTTCCCTGTATTCATTGCCGTCGATATCCTTCAGGCTGATCCGGTGTCCGATGCGACGATAAAAATCCGTGGCTACATCGATCAAGCGCCCGTTGGTATAGAGTATTATCTTACCCCCGTGTTCATGCACCTGATCTATATGAGAACGCAATTCCGCCGCTGCTTCCGGCTCCAATTCATACTCGGGATAACGGTTGTCAAAACCTCCGGACCACCAGCCCAGGAGCATCAGCGCATCTATATCGCCGCTGTCGGCCGCCCGGTGGATCTCAGGAATATCGGAATAACGTTGCAGGTCCTCCCCATACTGGTGTTTTAAAAACGTCCGCTGCCACCCGCTCATATCCTGCACCCAATTCAGCGGCTGCGGGCATTTCCACCAGGTCTTTTCAGCCCAGGATCTGTATTTTCTTGCACCTGCATGCCAACTGCCGTCATGCAGTGAAAGGACAAACGGAGCGCTTTCCCAATTATCTCCTTTTTTGATAAAGGGATATTTGGTAAAAGCCAGCGATAGATTCGTTTCCTCCTCAGGATGCGCAATTGCGCTCATGCATGTAGTTTGAAAGGAACTATCGTAAGAAGCCATATATATGCCTTCTTTGCCGTTAGACAATTCGATCCATTGCATGGAAGCCCCGCCCGGATAGAGAATAGAGTAGACTGCTCCTGCCTCATCAGGTCCCATATATCCCGAGTGATAATCCATTAAGGTGCATAACGGGTTATCCATGCGTCGCCCGCAGGCCTCGGGCAAAAGCAGAAAATCATCCTCGGGATTGTCTTGCAAGGCGGTAATTCCCTTGATCCAGGGAAACCATGCTTCCGTGATCTCTATCTCTTCTTCGTTACGGATGTAAAAAGTAAAATACGCTTCATCGTTCTGCAGTTCAATTGTATACTGAAGCATGATATTCAGCCGGCCGTTATCCGTTACCAGCGAAGAATACTCTACCTTCAGTAAGCTAGCGGAGAGAAGCGTTACCAGGCCTTGTTGTCTGTCGGCATATATAGGGTTCTCCAGGCAACCGTCATTGCGAAAAATCAGTTTCCAGCCGCCCCCGGGAAATGCCTTGATATAATCGTTTCCCGTGGCCTTATTTTTCAGTAGCACAATTATGCCTCGGCCATCCACTTCAAGCCTGATTTTTTCGTTTTCCAGCACGCTATTTCCCTTTGTACTCATTACTGCACCACCTCTACAGATTCGCCTATATCCGAGTTACCGGCATACATCCACCTCAAGAACACCTGCTGCTATAAGACCGGTAAATTGTTTGCATTATCGTTGTGCGTGACGTCACGCACGGGCTAAAAAATATCCTTTATACATTCAGTCATCGTTTTGCACCACAGGATGTCCGGATAATCAATTCAGGCCGCAGTATAAGGTGACGTGATTCCGGCTCTCTTCCTTCCATTATATCCATAAAACTCTCTGCCGCCAGTCTTCCCATGTCATGCGCGGCTACGGACACGCTGGTAAGCGCAGGGCTGCTAAGGGCGGCAAACTGGAGATCGTTAAAGCCGATTACGGCGACATCATCGGGGACACGCAGTCCTGCATCCCTTAACGCGGCAATCGCTCCCAGAGCCATGGTATCGTCGGCGCACATTACGGCTGTGGGGTGTCCGGCGGAATCCATAAGCTGCCTGGCGATTCCGGCTGCATCCTCCCAGGAATAATTACCCTGAATCACGTATTCCTCTTTGAAATCTATCCCGCGCTCCTTCAGCGCTCTTTTATATCCCTTGAGCTTCTCATGATCTACACGCAGCTCCATGGTGCCTGTAATAAAGGCAATATCTTTGTGTCCCAGTTGCAGCAGATGACGAGTCGCAGCGTATACCCCGGCCTCATAATCGGCATATACATAGCAAACATCTTCATCCAGACCATCCGGCACGGAGTTCAGCAGCATAAACGGTATACCCAAGGTTCTCAGTCTGTCCAGGTCTTCCCGTCCCAGATCCACACCGAAGACGATCATTCCCTTGACAAAATTCTTGCGTATGTCTTTAGAGTCAGGTAAACGGCTGCCGGTTTCCGTTAATGATGCTTCCGCGCTGGTAACCTGGATATTGCAGTTGTGCTGCCACAGCACCTCCTGCACGCCCCGCAGCGTCTCATAAAAGAAAGGATAGGTCAGCCTTTTATAATCATATATCAGGAACTGGATATTGCTTACCCTGCGGGAAATGAACTTTCTGGTAGCCTCACCGCTGTTATAGCCTTTCTCTTCCGCCAGTCGGAGCACTCTGGCCCTGGTCTCTTCATCAACGCGGGGCAAACCGTTCAGTGCTCTCCAGACGGTTGTCCTGGACACTCCCAGTTCATCAGCAATCTCTCTTATACTTCCGGCCAAATACCACCATCTCCTCAGGCTTGTTCAATCTCGTCGAAAACACGAACATAATCGACGATAAAATAATCCGGTAAAACTGCTTTTTTCAATTCGGCCGAGGGTGAATCTCCATCGCGATACCCCATACATTCGGTTGATACCAGGATAAACTGCTCGGTGTCAGACACCGGACCGCTTACCCGCCAGGATTCTTTCCCGTCAATATAGTAAACATAGCCGTTTCTGCTCCAATCAAGACCGAATACATGGAAGCCGTCGGGAGTATCCTCAAGTTTACGCGGTCCGGATTGGGCTGATTCATGATCGGATGAATAGCCGTTCCAGTGATTGTTATGAAGAATAATTCCATCGCGAGTAAAACTTTCCATAATATCCACTTCCACGCCCGATTCAGCCGGATCGAGAGTTGCTCCGATCGTCGGAGATT
>JAQVUQ010000476.1 GCA_028699365.1 bacterium
TTCTTATGCAAATCAAGAACCTGCTCTTTCAGCCGATCAGCCTCAACCTCTCGCTGGATGGCTGCGGGCTGCACCTGAACGCCCGAGAGGCGGTGGAAGTCCTAGACCATCAAGTTTCAGATGAAATCAAGCTCGCCGCCGCACGTGGGCTGGTATCGCTTATCGGCAGCACGGCAGATGCGATCGACCATGCACTCGGATCGGAACCCACACCGGCTGGTACGACCGCCGATATCGAGGTTACTGTATCCACTGATTCGCCAAAGAAAGGAGCACGCAGATGACCTCTTACCTCTCCCCCGGGGTCTATACAAAAGAAACTGATTTCAGCTTTTACGTGAAGCAGATATCTACATCCGCCTGCGGCATGATCGGCATCGCGGAGAAGGGCCCCGTAAACGAACCGACGCTCGTCACAAGCTGGGAGCAGTTCACGAAGAAGTTCGGCTCCTATATTCAGGACGGCTACCTGGCATATGCGGCACGCGCCTTCTTTGATAATGGCGGACAGGTGCTCTATGTCAGCAGAGTGGTGCATTACACCAATCCCGCAGACAGGGCGATGCTTACGGCAAAGCCGGCAACTGTCATATTGAAGAATCGTAAGATAGGAGAATCCGCCCTGGATACCTTAAAGATCAGTGCTGCAAACGAAGGCAAATGGGGCGAGGGCATCTCCGTCTTGATAGAAGACGGCACCGCAAACCCGGCAGAAGAGTTCAATATCTCAGTCAGCATGAAGGGCGAGGTGGTAGAGGTATTCAGCAATCTTTCAATGGATGAATCAAAATCAAATCATGTAGAAGTAGTAATCAACGGCCGCTCCGAGTATATCATCGCAGATGACCTCTCCCCCACCGCCAATACTTCGGATGACAGACCGGCGGCCGGCACGTTTTCTCTTAGCGCCGGAAGCAACGGAACCTTCGGCATGACGGATGCCGACTATATTGGAGATTCCTCCCAGCATACCGGGATCTATGCCTTTGATATGGTAGAGGATTTGAATATCCTCTGCGTTCCCGGCATCACCACTGACGGAGTGATTGCAGGCGGTATCGGCTATGCGGAGGGGCGTAAAGACCTGCTCTTTATAGCGGATACCCCCATCATGCTTACGCCGCAGGAGGCGGTGGAGTTCAGGGTGGGCAAAGGAACGTACACCCATGCCGCGTTCAATTCTTCATATGGGGCTCTGTATTATCCGTGGATAGAGGTCTCAGATCCGCTCACCGGAAGCACGAAGCTCATTCCGCCTACCGGAGAGGTGGCAGGCTGCATTGCTCGAAGCGATGAGAAGACGGAAGTATGGTATGCACCAGCCGGAATAGACCGTGGGAAGCTGCTGGGCGCGCTCTCTCTTGCATATAATGCCGGGCGTGCGGAGAGGGATGCGCTCTACTCGGCAGGAGTCAATGTAATCGCATCCTTTCTTGATACCGGAATAAACATCTGGGGGCAGAAGACTCTCCAGGGGCAGGCATCGGCAACGGATAGAATCAATGTTCGAAGGCTGATGATGTATATAGAGAAGGCCGTCACCAAGTCCTCCCGGTTCGTAGTCTTTGAACCGCATAATGCAAAGACCTGGCGATCTCTGGTCAGAACCATCGACCCGTTCCTCATGGGGATCAAGAACGGCGGCGGGCTCTATGATTACCGCATCCAGTGTGACGAAGAGACGAACACGGCGGAGATGATAGATAGAAATCAGCTTGTGCTTCGTATCTTTGCCAAGCCCACCAAGACCGCTGAGTTCATAGAACTGAACTTCATCCTTGTGGCGACGGGCGCAGACTTTAAAGAGATGGAGGCTTAATCCATGGGCACATCCATGCCGGAGAGCCTGTACCAGAACTGGCAGTTTGCCATAGAGGTAAACGGGTTCGATGTGGCTCTCTTTAAGAAAGGACAGGAACCTAAAACGGAGTTTGAGGAAGTAACCTTCGCTCCTGCAGGTTCACTGTATGATCAGAAAGTAGCCGGGCGCATGAAGTTCGGCGACCTTACACTTGAGAAAGGCGTCCTTGCAAACGGCTCCGACGAAGCGGCCCGCGATTGGGTTCGAATACAGGCGGATGTGAACCTCGGCGTAGGCGCGCTGCCTTCCATGTACATGAGGGATGTGGATATAGTCCGCTACGACAGGGCCGGAAACGAGACCCGCCGGTGGACTCTCCACGGCGCATGGGTGAAATCCCTTGAATACGACGATCTGGAAGGCGGGAGCAGCGACAATACCATAGAGAAGATAACCTTAAGCTACCAGTATTGGGATTAGGAGGATACATGTACACGTTCACACTGCCGAGCGGGCCTGAAATAGAACTGAAAGAGATGACTGGAGTTGAGGAGGAAATCCTCACCAACCAGCGCCTCATAAGATCTGGAGATGCCATAAACCAGGTACTCAAAAACTGCATCCGCCGCATTGGAAAGAACACAAAGCCTGAGATGGCGGACATAACCGACATGCTCTCCGGCGACAGACTTCTTACGCTGGTGCGGCTGAGGCAGATATCTCTCGGTAATGAGGTGGAATTGCAACTCACCTGCCCGAACTCCGCATGTCGGGCAAAGAATCATGTCACCATAAACCTGGATGATCTGCCCGTAATCCCTTACGGCCCGGAGCGGGAGTTTTCATTCACCCTACCCGTCTCCGGAAGCAAGGTGCGCTTTTGCTACCTGGACGGCGCTAAGGAGAAGCGCCTCTCTCAGCTTCAGGAACCGACTATCTCCTCCGCCATGATGATCCGCATTTTGGATATTGACGGCAACCCGCCCTCAAAGAAATCACTTGCAGAGATGCCCATGAAGGACCGTGTCGCACTCAGGCAGGAGATGGCGCGAGTGGATGCCGGCATTGACACGA
>JAQVUQ010000044.1 GCA_028699365.1 bacterium
AAACCCTCCCTGAGCGGCAGAAACGGCGCCTGATAACGCCGCTCAGGTGATTTTATCATCAATAGCACAAGCTTGTCAAACCTATACCTCGTTACCCCATTGACACCAGCCATGCCGTTGATGTCTGGCAAAAAGCTCCAAATATGGCCCAGGACTACATGCTTCGATAACATCATACAGTTCATCCGGTTTACGGGAGTGCTCCCGTTTGCAACTGCTGACGATATTCACCTGCCGCCGCCCCGGCGCCAAAGTACGCATAGATCCACGCACTCCAAAAAGCACCAGTTCGGTTACATTACGAAAATAGAAGCCTACGCCTCGTCCGTCAGGGCCCCCGTCCTTGCGCGTCTTATACCAGACCAAGTTGGTTTTGTAAGTGAACCCCCAACGACGCATAACCTCAAGTCCCTCAGCCAGAAGTGCGTTAGGAACCCATAGATAAAGATGGGCCTGGGGCTTGGCGATACGCGCCACCGGCAGCTCCATGATATCGTCCAGAGGCATAGTGGGATACCTCATAAGCCTCTTATGCTCCGGCGCCATTTTGCCCGTCCTATTGGCAAACTGCCACGGAGGATCAGCTAGAATGGTTCCAAAACAAGCCGGACTAAAAGACAACAACTCCTTAGCTGCGACTTCCTGCGTGACAGTCTCCAGTTCCTCCTCTATAAGTCTGGTCTGTATAACGATTTCTTTATCCCGAACACCAATATTGGACATCCGCCTCCGCCTCCACCCTCAAGTTTAGGCAACAATTTCGACATATGGGTTGTCGCCATGCCATAAGACTTACCTCTAGCCAAATCGTTAAACACTTCCTGCAGTTCATCGCAACGAGTGATTATAATACCGACACTCACAGTCCTTAACTCGAATAACAGCCTGAAATTGTTCAAATCTCTGTCGAAGAAAGGATCCTTATTGTTCCACTCTATCTCCACTGCCACCTTATTCTTGTAGCAATCCACCTTATGGGTAGGACTATCGATAGCTTCTGTATCCACGACTATCTGCGTATTGAACGCCTTCTCCTGCCAGCCGCGGGCAAAAAAGCCCGTATCCAATGCCGTCGCTACCGATGATTTATTCCCCCCACCCTTAGCGATATGTGACCTACACAACCTGAAATCGGACAGTACAGAGAGTATATCAGCCCATTCAGGCGAAAAATCCTGATAGAGCACAGCACATGCATGGCGCCATTCATGTACTTCATAATGCTCCCTAATAAAATCCGGCAATAAATCCAGCGGCGACACAATAAATCCTCCATTTAACCTATGATAATTTTATAAGGTATTCTTTTGTTTTTGCGGCTACATCTGCAAGATGTTCTTTCATTGCTCTAACTCTTTCATCGTATTTTCGTCGTTTATACCAACGCAAACCAACCTTATCAATATAAACCCAACAATCATAAGCATCATCCATTAATACTGTAGCTCTATACCTTCTAGTGATGTCCCATGTCTTAGATAGAGTATGGCCAAATAATGAGTAAGCTAGCTTTTCATCAATCACATGGAAGTATATAAGAGAACAGAAATACTCTAGCCAGTTCAACTTGTCATCAGTATTCTCTTTATGGGACATTTGCTGTTCTTCTTCAGTATGAATTGAATCAAACTTTTCTTTGTAAAACAAAAGAGCGACATCATGGGTTAATTTCAACTTATTCCAATGATGATTCTCTTTGAGCTGAAACCAAAGGATAATCGCACTTGCAAAAACAACAAATAAACTCATTCTGCTTGCAAAGGTCTCTGACGACACTCTGAGATAACCGATAATAAAACCATATATCGGTTGCAAAAGCAGCACCGAAAAAACAACCATACAAAGCAATAACAAAACTAAATTATTAAGCCTCATGCAGGCAGTATAGCAGACGAATTGAAGCTTAGTCAAAAAATTCCATTACTTGAACTTGCGCAAGCCGCTTATTAAGGAGCCGGCACTACTAATCATAATTATCAGATAGAAATACGATCATTTCCTGCTCAAGCTTCTTCAGTATGTCCGACCATTCTTTTTTATTATAGTCGGTCTTATTGATTTCCTCTCGTTTTCTCTTCAGCTCCCTATTGTCAATAGCGGTTTCAAAATGTACCAATTATGGCGGTCCAAAATGTACCACCCAGAGTTTCTCATTCCTTATCCGTTACATCAGAAAGCTTGCCCTTAAGGCGGAAACTATTGCCCTTGATGTTCACAACTACACTGTGATGCAGCAAACGATCCAATATAGCGGTGACAATCACCGGGTCATGAAACATCTCCGCCCAGTCAATAAAGGCTTTGTTGGATGTTAACACGGTGCTCGATCTTTCGTATCTGGTAGCCACAAACTGGTAGAACAGATGGCACTCTTCCGCGGTGATGGGTGTGTAACATCATCCTCAAACCCAAATACGTTTCACGTAACATAACCGGAAACGATCTTGCCGTTTATCAATTCGATCTTTACACCCTTCAACTCAAAACAGGCAAGACAACTGGCATATGCGTAACCAATACTGAAACAGCAGAGGAAAATTATAGAACCGATCAGGCTGATCAGCATATGTTTTCTCATCAGGCTATCGATCCCTCAGTCCCTTCAATGCCTCTCCGGCCTGGGGTGCCATCTTGAATATCTCGTTAAGTTGATCGCAAGCAAAATCAGGACATTCAGCACATGTATCTATACTCTTCCCTAAGGCGCATTTTCTGATCTCGCACAATTGATCGCAATAGTGTACCCTGACTCCGGTAGAACGACAGCCGGTACAGTTGATATCTTCCGGTTGAATTGGAACATTGTATGCCTTCGCCCACTCGGCAGCAACCTTAGCCCGTAAAGCATCATCGTTTCCGGCTGTCGCAATAAAGGCATCGCATTTAGTACAATCCAGTCCGCAAAAAGCAAGCATATCTTTATCCATCCTCCACTTCCCGGTTTTCATTGAATAATCGCTTGGATAATTATCAGAATAACGCTGCCCCTAAAGTCTGTCAACCTGCAGCAATATAACCAACGTTATCTATCAACCGTAACAGCGGATATGCAGGCGGTATCCGGCTTGCAGCCCTCTGTCGTCAGCGTATTTCTTATTGTATACGGCAATCATAAATGCTATATTTAATACAGTTGTTGCATTATCTCCAGTAAATTGCTTATCAAATTGATAATCCACCGCTGAGAAGGAAGCTTGATGAATCCAGCGAATTTCAAAGGCTTCGGTAACCGCGGCAAGACGGCTCTTACGCTTCTTATCGTCTGTCTGGTATCCGCGGCACTGATAAACATAGTATATATGGGATTTTCCCTCTACCGCAACAGCAAATACCTGTTGCTGCTCCCGGTATTCGCTATCGTTCTGGCTATAGCAGCCTTCTTTTTCTATATGTACCATTCATCTCATAAGGATAGCTTCGATGAGGAAAGGCTGCGTATCCTGTCGATAATAGAATCGGCCTTGAAATTTGCCAGAAAGGGCTTTATTCTCTGTAACAAGGATTTACGAATAATAAGATTGAGCGGCGCCATACATAAGATGACCGGCTTTTACCTCAACGAGGGCAATACCATACAGACTTTCAGCCGGTTACTGGACGACAAAGATGCTGAGAATCTCTCAAAAGCCGTCTCCTCTGTTTTCAAGGGTTATGAGATCCAGAATATCGAAGTGGAACTGCATCCGGACGAGACAGGCAGCATCTGGCTCAGTCTGGACATAACCCCCGTGCATGTGAACAGTTTTGACGAGTACGACGGCTTCTTTATGACGGTTTCCGATATAACCGAAAGGCATGCCCTGGAGGAGAGAAGAGACCTCATATATCATCTCAACCATGTGCTGGCTACGGACGAGGGTGATCGTAACACCCTGAACAACGCCTGCAAGGTAGTAACAAGGCTCCACCCGGACAGCACGGCGGTCGTTTTTCTGGACAAAGGCGGCAAACTGGAGATAGCCGGAATATATGCAACCCGGGCCGGTAATCCGGATGACGCCCTGGCCGAAGAAACAATAAAAGCCGGGCACACTCTGATAAGACACCCCTTCCCCGATAAAGGCAGCGAGACTGCATCCGAAGCCGTCGACGTCACCGTGCCGTCAGTCGTTGTCAGCATACCGCTGATCTCGGGAACCGATATTCCGGGTGTAATACAGGTGGCAGGCAGCATAAATGAGAGCCTTCTGAAACAGAGCCTGCCGATACTCGAGCTTTCGGCCAGAATGCTGGCGGATTTCGTCGTAAGGCATGAAAATAGAAAAGAACTGAGAAGGCTGTCGATGGTCGTCAAACGTTCCATGGAAGGCATTCTGCTCCTGGACTGTCAGGGCACGATCACCTATGCCAACGATGCTCTCCTCACCCTGCTGAATGCCCCTGCGGCCGACGTGATGGGACAGGAGTATCAGACCGTATTTGACATACCGGGCGACAAAGAAGATCTGCTTGCACATCTGCGAAAGGACGGTCATCTCAGCGGAGAGATGAAGCTTAGACGCAGAGGAGGCGGTACGGCCGTAACCCTGACCTCTATCTTCGCCGTTCAGGAAAGTACCGGAGGGCCGGAGATTTTTGCGGCCCTGCTTACGGATATAACCAACAGTGCCGCTCGAGATGCGGAGCTCAGACGGCAGCAGATGCAGATGATCCATGCCGACAGATTGAGCATGCTGGGGTCTCTTGTCGCCAATCTTTCGGACAGCATACGACAGCCCTTGACCGCCATAAGTCTGGCTGCCAGCCTGGCCATGGAGAGCAGCCAGGCCAATAACCCTGCCTACAGGTGGTCCAAGGTAGAGGAAATAAAAAAACAGGTCAGACAGATAGAGAATACCATCAGAAACATCAACCTTCTGGTCAGCAATCAGGATTCACCCGAGGAGGATTACGATCCGGCGGAGATAGTCAGAAATACCGTCCATGTCTACCAAAGGCTTTTCCAGGCCGACAGTATCAGGGTGGATTTACGCACGGGCCCGGCCCTGCCGCTGATCAGAGGACGCGGCATGAGAGTCTTTCAGTTGCTGTCCAATCTGCTTATGCACTCTTACGAAGCTGTCATGAGCGCTGCTTCCATGAATGATGGAGTTTCCAGGATGATAGATATCGACTGTGAGTACGCTCCCGATATCCGCAGTCTCATAATCTCCGTGTGTCACCGGGGCACACATATCAGACCGGCCAGTCTGATCAGGCTGTTCGATAACGCCGAAGTTCCGCCCAAGCACGGCAAAGAGGAATTCAAACACGGTTTGAGCCTCAGCATCTGCGAGGAGATTGCCGTAGATCTGGGCGGTCATTTGTCGGTGGAGAGCCGTGAAGACGGCAGTATCAGGATTACGGTTAACCTGCCGGCGGATAATAATCCCACAAATTTGACCTATGTCAATGACCCCATCTCTCCCATCCTCTAAAATATGCGCATAAGCAGAGTGAGCCGCCGGGTTGGACCGCAGCGAAGGTCAGGCTGACCGGCAAGCTCGCAAAAAGAGGAAAGAGGAGGAGAGAGAATGTTTTGCAACCAATGTGAGCAGACTGCCAAAGGTACGGGGTGCGGTATTGCCGGCGTATGCGGCAAGCAGGCTGACGCAGCCGAGTTACAGGATTTGTTGCTCTACAGCCTGCAAGGGCTGTCCGTCTATGCGTATGAGGCGGGAAAACAGGGCATAAGAGATCGGGAAATAGATGAGTTCACCGTGGAAGCGTTGTTTGCCACCGTAACCAACGTCAATTTCGATGTCGACAGGTTGGCCGGACTTATCAGAAAGTCATTTCTCCTGAGGGAAAAGGTCACAAAAGGCGTCGATCCCGCTGCGTGGGTTCCCGCCGTCGATCTGCCTGGTCTGATCGCCCAGGGCCATGAGCACGGCATCGATACCTTCCACACCGATGATGAGGATATTCGATCCGTCATGCAGATACTTGTCTACGGTTTGAAAGGTATGGCGGCTTACCTTTATCATGCCGCCCTCCTGGGAGAGACAGATGATGAAGTGATGCAGTTTACGCATAAGGCTCTGGCTTCACTGTCCGACGATACGCTCTCCCTGGGCGATTATATCGGTCTGGCCATGGAGTGCGGACAAGCCAATTTCAAAGCGATGGAGATGTTGGACAGGGCCCATACCGGCCGCTTCGGCCATCCCGTGCCCACATCCGTCAACCTCGGCACGCGCCGGGGCAAAGCCGTCCTGATATCGGGTCACGATCTGCTGGATCTGGAAGCACTGCTGCAGCAGACGGAAGGCAAGGGTATAAACGTCTATACGCACGGCGAAATGTTGCCGGCACACGGTTATCCGGAGCTCAAAAAATACAGCCATCTGGCCGGCAACTACGGCAGCGCCTGGCAGAACCAGGCCAAAGAGTTCGCCGCCTTCCCGGGGGCGATACTCATGACGACCAACTGTATCCAGCGTCCCTCCGATGGCTACAAGGAGAACATCTTCACCTGCGGTCCGGTGGCCTGGCCGGGAGTGCGGCATATCGGCGGCAGAGATTTCAGCGCCGTAATAGAGCGCGCCCTGGAATTACCGGGTTTCGAGGATAACCCGGGACAGGAGATCACCGTCGGCTTCGGGCATAACACAGTACTGGGTGTGGCCGACAAGGTTATCGAGGCGGTCAAAGAAGGCCATATCAGGCACTTCTTCCTGGTGGGCGGCTGCGACGGGGCCAAGCCGGGCAGAAATTACTACACTGAGTTTGTGGAGAAGGCTCCAGGAGACACGATTATCCTAACGCTGGCCTGCGGCAAATATCGCTTCAACCGGCTGGAGCTGGGAGATATCGGCGGCATTCCCCGCCTGCTGGATATAGGACAGTGCAACGACGCCTACTCTGCCGTAAAGATAGCCTCCGCCCTGGCGGAAGCCTTCGATTGCGGCATAAACGACTTGCCGCTGTCGCTGATAATCTCATGGTATGAACAGAAAGCGGTAGCCATATTGCTGACGCTGCTGGCTCTGGGGGTTAAGAATATCAAGCTGGGACCGAGCCTGCCGGCCTTCGTCAGTCCCAACGTCCTGGCCTACCTGGTGGAGAACTTCAACATCTCTCCCATCACCACGGCTGAGGAGGATCTGAAGGCTATTCTGGGGTAGGCAGCTATTAAGTCTGAAGTCTGAAGTCTGAAGCAATTACGCTCTGGTAAATTTCCTGGTCTTTTATCCAGGCTTACTTTTCAGCCTTAATTAAGGCTATCAGTTCGTGCTTGAGCGTTCTACTTCAGACTTCAGACTGTCTACAGTCTTTCACGACACGGTATACTCCGAACGGGCCTGTAGCGGACAGCCTCGAGGCCGCTATGCGTACGGCCTCTTCCCCGGCATCGCATCCTATCCACCGCCGGCTCAGCTTATCGGCCACGGCCAGGGTCGTGCCGCTGCCGCAGAAGAAATCGGCCACCAGATCGCCGGGATTTGAAGATGCCTCCAGGATACGGGTCAAAAGGCTCTCGTTCTTCTGCGTGGGATAGCCTGTCTTCTCCCCCGAGAAGCTCATGATCTGAATTGAATCCAGGCGATCTTCCTGGCTGCAGTTCCAGGTATCTTCCAGAGGCCAGCCTTTGCCGGACGGCTTTTGCCCGTCTCTCCGGCGGTAACCGTCCCGATACGGCAAATACGACTTGTTGAAGGTGAACTCCCGTTTATCTCTGGTATAGAAGAGAATGGTATCGTGATTCCGTATCCAGTTCCGGGCGCTGGATTTATAGCCGGATACCCAGCCTATGCGCCAGATTATCTCTCGTTGAAAGCAATCGGTGCCGAATATCTCATCCATGATAAGCCTTACGTGGCAGTTCATACGCCAGTCGAGGTGGATATAGATCGATCCCGTCGGTGCCAACAACCTGTGCATCAGTTGCAGGCGCTCGTAGATCATCTGCAGATAATCCGCTCCCACACAGCGGTCGCTGTAACCTGCCGCTTCAGGCCGACCGAATTCGCCCCCGGTAGCGTAAGGGGGATCGATATAGATCAGGTCTATTCGGCCCTCGTATTGCGGCAAGAGAGCCAGCATGGCATCACGGCAATCGCCGTGAATGAGGAGGTTGCTGTTGCCGGGGTCCGTTTGCGCGGCAGGCCCACCTTCGCCTGAAAGCTTCGGCGCGGCAGGCAAAGAAAGCTGGAGTCCGTTAACGCCGATCTCCGGCAGATCGATCGGTTGTAAGCTATAACCGCCTTTAACTTCTACCGAACGTTTACCCGGCCAGATAAATTCCATACCTTTGCTGTCGTTTGCCATATGCTGGATATCAAAAGAACAGGTTAAGAAGCAAATAGACCGCAGCCGCTCCCAGAGCCGTCAGCGGCAGAGTAAAGACCCAGGCCAGAACGATGTTACCGGCCACGCCCCATCGGACAGCCGACAGCCGCCGTGACGCCCCCACTCCCATTATGGAAGAGGCGATAACATGAGTAGTGCTGACCGGAGCGCCTACGGCGGAAGCCAGCAATATGACCAGTGCCGCCGAAGTCTCGGCCGCAAACCCGTGTACCGGCTGCAGGTTTATTATACGGGCCCCCATGGTACGAATAACCTTCCACCCGCCGGTGATAGTGCCTATCGCCATGGCCAGAGCGCATATGGCTATAACCCATATCGGGACGATAAAACTACTTATGGCTCCCGTGCTGAAAAGCGCCAGAGTAATAATACCCATGGATTTCTGAGCGTCGTTGGAGCCGTGAGAGAAGGCCATGAATGCGGCAGAGAATATCTGCAGCCCGCGAAAATGCTTGTTTATTCTGTTGGGAGGCGTACGATGAAAAAGCCAGTAGATCAGCACCATGACGAAGAAACCCACAGCTAATCCCAACAGTGGGGAGATCAGGAGCGCGAAGAGTATCCTGGCAATCCCCCCCACATTGAGGATATCGGCTCCGTGTGCTACCAGCGCCGCACCTATGATGCCGCCGATAAGCGCGTGAGAGGCACTTATAGGTAAACCGAAAAATGTAAGAACTACGTTCCAGAGCGTGGCTATGATAAGGGCGCTGACTATGGTCAGCATGGTGACGCCTCCCGGCTCAACTATATCCCTGCCGATGGTGTGAGCTACCGAAGTGCTGAAAAAGGCACCGGCGAAATTGAGCGTGGCCGCCATGAGCACGGCCGCCATCGGCGACATAACCCGGGTGGAAACAACGGTGGCAATGGAGTTGGCCGTATCGTTGAAACCGTTGGAAAAATCGAACAGGACGGCCAGCACAACGACTATCAGAACGAGCAGACCGAGATCAGGCATGTTTGACTACCACCGCTTCCATGACATTGGCGATATCCTCACACTTATCGATGGCCATCTCGATGTGTTCGTAAATCTCTTTCCATTTGATGGCATCAACGGGATTGACACATTCATCGAAAATGCGAGCCAGAGCAGACCGGCTGATGCGGTCCCCCTCGTTCTCCAGGCGGTTTATCTCTATGCCGCGATCCATGATGCGACGAGCCCGGCGCAGGTCGCGCAAGTCCACTATGGCCAGACTCATCTGCTCCACAGCCTTGGTAAGTATGGCAGCCAGTTCTTTTATCTCGGGCGTGGGAATGCCTATCTTGTAGAGATGCATCCTGTCGGCCGTAGCTTCAATGTAATCCAGGATATCGTCCATGCCGCCGGCCAGGGCATGTATGTCCTCTCTGTCGATAGGCGTAACGAAGGTGCGATTGAGGCGATCCATGATTTCGTGAGTGATGATATCGCCCTCGTGTTCTATATTGGTGATACTCTTGAGCCTCTCCTCGAACTCCTCAGGATACTCCAGCATCTCCGCCAGTTCCCTGGCCCCCTGACAGACGTTCTGGGCATCACGCTCGAACAGCTCGTAGAAGCGCATATCGCGCGGTATAAGTCCCAATTTATTGCTCCCTTCCCCAAAGGCAATTAATACATACAACGGCACAGCCTCTGATTAAACAGCGGGCATTACCTATCACAGTATATTTTTATCTGCGGCACATGTCAATGTGAATTTAAAGCGATCGAGCATCTCGTCCAGATCGGGCTCCCCGACGGCAAGAGGGAGAAAGAGGTAGACCACGTTAGCTACGGGCCTCAGGATAATACCACCGTCGAAACCCAGGTTGTAAAAATCTATTTCAGCCATATTCGCGGCAGAGAGCGGTTCCCGGCTTGCCTTGTCCTTTACAAGCTCCAGCGCTGCACAGCAGCCGATAACCCGGATATCCCCCACCAGCGGATGGCTTGCATATGATGCAAAATTCTCCGAAAGGCGATTCTGCAGGCAAACGACATTGGCAAGAGTATTCTCCATCTCAAAGAGCTCCAGGCTGGCGTTGGCCGCGGCACAGGCGATGGGGTTGGCGGTGAAGGTATGGCCGTGGTAGAAGGTCTTGGTTCCCTTCACCGGCTCATCAAAGGCACAGAACACCTCTTCCGTCGTCAAAGTCGCTGCCAGCGGCAGCGTCCCGCCTGTCAGTCCCTTGGAAAGACACATAAAATCCGGTGCCACGTCTGCGTGATCCGCGGCAAACATCCTGCCGGTCCGGCCAAAGCCGGTGGCTACCTCATCAAGGATCAGGTGGACACCGTATCTTGCCGTCAGTTCCCGGGCACGCCGCACGTATTCAGCCGGGTAGGTGATCATTCCACCGGCACCCAGCAGCATCGGCTCGAATATGACCGCCGCCGTTTCACCGGAGTGCCTGTCCAGAGCATCTTCCAGCAGCTTTACGCAACCGCAGCCACAATTACCCTTTTCAAGTCCCAGCGGACAGCGGTAGCAATAAGGCGTGGGAATGCGGATGGAATCGTACATCAGATGTTTGAAGTGCGAGGTGTACAGGTCCACCCCGCCTACGCTCATGGCGCCGATGGTATCCCCATGGTAGCCCCTGTCAAAGCAGATAAAGCGCTTTTTCTGAGCCTGACCCCGGTTGCGCCAGTATTGCGTGCTCATTTTCAGTGCGATCTCCACAGCACAAGAGCCGTTGTCCGAATAGAATACGCGACTTAGACCGCGGGGAGCGATGGCGGTCAGTCTCTGAGACAGCAATGCGGCCGGCTCATGTGTGATAGCGGCAAAGAGGGTATGGTCCAGCCTGGCGGCCTGTTTGGCCACGGCATCGCTGATCTCTTTCCGGCAGTGCCCGTGAACGTTGCACCACCAACTGGCTATGGTGTCGTAGTAGATTTTACCGTCGGAGGCATAGAGTTTGACGCCTTCGGCGCGCTCGATAAGCAGCGGCGGCCTCTTTTTTAACTGCTCCGCCTGTGTAAAAGGATGCCAGTTGTGAGCCAGGTCGGATTTAATAAGCTCATCCATTGAATACGCTCCATCTCTCCAGGAAAGCCTCTCCCAGCCTGTCAAAGCCCGCGCTGTAAGTATCCGGACTTTCAAGCCGGCCGAGTTCACCCAATACGATTACACCGGAGAGCGCCCTTACAGTCTCGACGTTATCCCTGGCGATAATCTCATCCGTCTCCGGCGAAACCCGCATAAATACTATCCCCAGTACAGGTATATTTCTGGATCTGAGCGCTTCCACGGTCAGCAGAGTGTGATTTATACAACCCAGCCTGTTGGCGCTGACGATTACGGCCGGCAAACCGAGCTGTGCC
>JAQVUQ010000477.1 GCA_028699365.1 bacterium
TACGGCTTGCCGGTCCTGCTGTTGAACCTTTTGATTGTAAAGTTGTATCGGCCGGCTTGTCCTGTTGCTGCAGAAACGACGGTTACAGGCCGAACCGGGACGGATGCCTATACGGCAGCTCTGATGGCGGCCATGATGGCCAGTACGCTGTCCGGCTACGCCATATTGTCCAACATAGCTCTTATGGTCAGGTCCGTCGGTCTGCCCGCCGCCGCCGTCGCTCCGGCCATAGCTCTCTTTGCCGTCGGCAACTCCGGCGGCCGCCTGGTATGGGGAGCAATTTCCGATGCCGTCGGCGCGCACAGGGCCATTGTGCTGTCTTTCATGTTACAAGCGGTTCTGTTATTCTTTCTGGGCAATACAACCGGATATAATCCACTTCTGCCTGTGGCGGTGCTGGTGGCCGGAGCCGGCTTCGGAGCCAATCTTGTCCTCTATCCGGCTCGTATAAAGGAGCATTACGGGGTGGAGAACCTGGGCGGTATCTACTCCGTGGTCTTTCTGGCCACGGCGGTCTCCGGATTTGCCGGTCCGTTTCTGGGAGGGTGGGCTTACGAGCATTTCGGCAATTATCTTCTGGCCATGCGCCTGATATTTCTGGTTCTGATTCTGGGCTTTATCGTATATGCGGCTTCATCCCGCAGCGGCCCGGATGCGGGCGGGGAAGCCGCCTGAGGCTTTCTTGTCCATTATTGATCAGCTCTGTCATCTGTGCTATGTTTTGTTAACAGGTAGGGGCGCCCGATTGTGTATGTCCGATTGTAGGGGCAACCCTCTGTGGTTGCCCTGGGAGGAAGTAAGCTTGTCCGGTTCAGGCAGAATTACAATAACTATCCTGGCCGTCATCGGTATAATCCTGTCGACGGCGTTCACCGGATTTTCCGATACGGAGCGTATGATAAGGGTAGGTCTGAGCAAGGGCCTGACGAAAGCATCCTTATCCGCCTCTGACTGGCGCTTGTACGACGGTTTCAATCAGGAGCCTGTCCTTTGCGGCAAGGGCGAGATCGTTTTCCAGATTGTAACGGCTGCAGCCCCGGAGGCATCAACTCCTGCAGCTTCGGATACGGATATAACCGTTGCCGGGGCGATGATCAAAACCGTGTCTTCAGCCGGGGTTTGCAGCAGGCCCGGGCCGTTTCGCCTGGTGCCGGACGGACCCAGCCAGGTGATAGCCTTTGCCGGCAAGCGCTATCGCGGTTTGGCGGAAGTGCGATCGGACGGCAAGGGACGGTTGACGGTTATCAACGTTCTGCCGTTGGAGCAGTATCTCTACGGCGTTATAAACTGCGAGATGCCGGCAAGCTGGAACCCCGAGGCTCTCAAGGCCCAGGCGGTGGTGGCACGCACTTATGCCTTGAAGAATGTCGACAAGCATCGGGCGGAGAGCTTTGATCTCTGCAACGACGTTCATTGTCAGGTATACGGCGGCCTGGATCGTGAGCACGCCAACGGTATCCGGGCCGTACGTGAGACGGAGAGAGAGATTCTGACCTGGGACGGGCAACCGATTGACAGCGTATTCCACGCCTCCTGCGGCGGCTACACCGAGGATGCCGGCAACGTCTGGGTGGGCGATATACCTTATCTCAAAGCGGCGCCGTGCAGCACGGACGAGCCGGAATTACTGCACTTTCCACTTAACTCGCTCTACCGTGAATTCTTTCCCATCGGGCCCTGGCTTTCCGATTACCCGCAGGCGCTCTGCCGTCGTTCGGGAACCTATCGCTGGCACCAGGTATTGACCATGCCTCAGGCGGAGAGGGTGTTGAAAGATAAGGTGCCGCTGCTGTCGGGACGCAGCGGGACGGGAAAGCTGATGGATATCCGGGTGACGGGTCGCAGCCAGGCCGGGAGGGTCACCGCTCTGGATATTGTTTGCAGCAACGGTATTTATAAGGTCGAGAGAGACAGGATACGTTCTTTTCTGGGTGGGCTGAAGAGCACGCTCTTTGTTATCAGGACCGTATACGATAAAGATGGCCGCGCGCTGGCTTTCGGCTTCGAGGGCGGCGGCTGGGGGCACGGAGTGGGTCTCTGCCAAACCGGAGCGGACGGTCTGGCGCGCGTGGGATGGAGTTATGACCGCATACTGAAACATTACTATCGCGGCGTTACTCTGGAGAAGGAGAGTGAAACGTGTCCGATATTCCCCTAGTCATGGCTTTCGGCGGTTCCGACAGCAGCGGCGGTAGCGGTCTGTCAGCCGATCAGCGGGCCGTGGGAGACGGCGGCGGGCACCTGTTAGGCATCGTTACGGCGGTGACGGCCCAGGGGCCGGCGGGAGTGACCTCGGTGCTTCCCGTGTCAGTAGCCGGCATACGTGATCAGGCTGAAGCCGTTCTTAAAGAGGGCATGCATCCCGGTGCGGTAAAGTGCGGCATGCTGGTGGATGCCGCCGTCGTTTCCACCGTGATCGATATCATAGATGCTTACTCTCTGTCAAACCTGGTATTGGATCCGGTAGTTCTATCGACTTCCGGGCGCTGCCTACTGGACGACAGCGGCTTGGAGATACTCAAGCAACGGTTGCTGCCCATGGCGACGCTTATCACTCCCAACATACCTGAGGCGGAGTTGCTGACCGGATTGCAGATCAGGACGGAAGAGGATATGCACCGGGCTGCTTCCATGCTGATGGAAAGCGGAGTCCGGGCTGTGCTGCTCAAGGGTGGACACGGAGTCGGCGATGAGGTGGTGGATGTTCTCTGCGACGGCACCAGTTTTCGACGCTTTGTTCACCGGCGTTTGCCCGGCAACCCCCGGGGCACCGGCTGCACCCTGGCCTCGGCCGTGGCTGTACATCTGGCAGGAGGTATGGAACTGGCGACAGCGGTAGCGGATAGCCTGGACTATATGCAGCGGGCTATA
>JAQVUQ010000045.1 GCA_028699365.1 bacterium
AATACGAACCCCCTTCTCATTAAGAAGATCGAGCCACACAAGTTGCAGATCCAGATCATCATTCGCTTCCATACGGCACGGCAACTCAAGCGGCCCCGTGAGAAATTCTTCGCTTCCCTCCATCTGAAGTCCCATCGTGCCGCCGATACTTTTTCCAAGCCAGCAGCCATATATCTTATCCGAGTATCTGTCCATATTACTTCCTTTTCACAATTGTCTCTCTATGAACCAGTCGTTTATGCGGATTCCCTTATTATCAGCTCCGGCTCTATCATTATCTCTTTGGACTCTCCCGTCTCTCTTTCCTCTATCCTGTCCAGAAGCAGTCCGCAGGCCAAACTGCCTATCTTCGCATGCGGCTGCACCACAGTAGTAAGCCTGGGCCTTACCAGCGATGCTATCTCTATATCGTCGAACCCGACTACTGCTATATCGTCAGGGACTTTCAGCCCTGCCTCCTCTATGACCTCCATCGCACCGATAGCCAAAAGATCGTTACCGCAGAAGACGGCATCCGGCAGTTTCTTACTCTCGATAATCTCTCTCATCTGCGTCTGACCACCGATCCTATTCCAGGCGCCAAAGGAAAGCAGATCTTTATCCGGCTCAATTCCAATCTCCGACAAAGCCTGCCTATAACCTCTGAGCCGCCCTTCCGTGGCATATAAGCCCTCTTTTCCTGCCATAAAGGTTATCCGTTTCCTGCCGATACGTAACAGATAACTTGTTGCTTTATAGGCCCCCTTCTCGTTATCTACCGTTATTTCGTCAACAGCAAATCCGTTGCACTTTCGCCCCGCAAAGACCACACTGGTGCCGGAATTAATCAGCTCCTCCAGATACGGATTGCAGTAAGATTCATCCTCTCCCTCGCAAACCCCCATTATCATCCCTGCTACCCGCTCTCTCGCCATCATGCGCAATACTTCCAGTTCTTCGTCTGCACGGCTATAGGTATTGCCCAGAATCAGGTGGTATCCCCTCTCCCTGGACAGCTCATACATGGCTTTGATTGCTATCGGATAGATGGGGTTGGCTATATCCGGCACGATCACCCCGATACTGTTGCTCTGTCTGCTTTTCAGGTTGGAAGCCCGGGCATCAGGGATGTAGCCCATCTTATCTATGACCTGCTGCACCTTGATCCTGGTCTTGGTGCTGGCCGATCTATTATGCAGCACCCGGGAAACCGTTGTTGCCGAAACTCCGGCTGCTTTAGCTATGTCGTAAATAGATACCATTTTGCCACCGATAACATTTATTTATTAGCTCTCTTTTGATCATAATAACGCTATTAGTTGTATTTGTCAACAACTTGTCACTGCCATAATGTAACCGATAACATTTTGAGTTACAGCCGCGACGTCACCACACCGCTCTCCATCTATCTTACCTGTCCAACCCTTCGTCCAGCAATCCGTTGATCTTGCCTGCGGCGTTCACAGCAGCCTGCCACGCCGTCTGCTTACCCAGATAGGCCAGATCCAACTCATCGCCGATAATCTGCCGCCACCGGTCTGTGGGAGCATACGACGTTAATGGGCTGGGTACAGCATACTTCACCTCATCCATGAACACCTTGTTGACTCTGGACATATGATTGGGATTGCCGAGGAACATATCAGATTCGGCTATCTTTTTAACTACGGGTATGTTATAGCCCGCCTTGGCCAACTCTTCCTCACAATTCCCCGCCACAAGATGCTCCATCAGCTTCCAGGCAGCTTCAGGATGCTTGACTTTACTGCTCATAACCCACCCATAAGGGCCGGTCACCATATTTATCCTCTTCTTTTGATGCAATCCCGGAGCTACTCCCCATCTAACCCCTTTGACCTGCTCCTGCATTATAGACACGTAGAATCTGCCTGACAGAAACATACCTAATCTTTCTGCCTGAAACAACTGCAGATAATTGGAGCTTTGCAGGTCGCCGGCAGAGGGCATCACTCTATCCCGAAGCTTCAAATCTACCAGATACTGGAAGGCTTCAATAGCCTGCGGATTATCCAGCAGGCATCTTCTGCCGTCCGGGCTGAAGACGCTGCCCCCGTTCTGGGCCACCAACAGGGGTATATCTCCTATCAGACAGCCGAACCGCCGCTGCCCCCCTTTGCCTGTGGTCAGCTTGATCGCCGTCTGCCGGAATTCTTCCCAATTCATGCTTTTGGTGGGATACGGCAGCCCCGCCTTATCGAACATGTCTTTGTTGTAGAACAGAGTACAGTCCGGTGACCAGTCGGTTCCAAAGCCGTAGACAGGCCCTTTGCCTACAGTTCTGCTGCCTGTCTCATATTTATATTTATACAGCACCTGTGAGTAAAAGTCTTCCAGCTTCAATATGTTGCTCTTGGCGATATACTTATCCAGCGATTCCAGCGTGCCTCTCTGCACATAGGTGGGAATATAATCCGGTGCCAGTCTGAAAATATCCGGTGGATTGCCGCCGGCTATCATGGTCATAAGTTTGGTCTGATATTGCTCCGTAAGCCATACCTTCTTCACTTCTATACCAGGGTTCTGTTTCATAAACTTGTCAATGGATTTGTCGATGATCCGGCAGCCTATGTCAGTGGGCGAGTAGGTGCAGGCTATGGTGATAACCGTCTTGTCCCGCTGCTCTTTATTATTCCCGCAGCCGACCAGCATTGCTCCTAAACTCAGACACGCTACGGCCAAACAGCAATAAAACTTCCGTTTCATTCTCTTACCCTTTCGTCAACCATATTTGTTATCGATTACAATAGTTTGCTTGCCATATTCCTTTTATACATCAGGATTGCGCTTAGGTCAATATAATTATTTGTGTTATCGGTTACAAATAGGCTGCTACAGGCCGATTTATCCTGCTTATGAACATGAAAAGACACCCCGCCGCTACGCTATGCTCGCAGCATTTGGTATTATTAATATCGTGCCCGCTTATCACCCGGTTGTCTTTGTTGATTATCAGCATGTCTGTCGATATCCAGCTTGACATAGTGTCAAGATGACACTATAGCATGTTGTATTATGACAGGATACCTCTCTCGCGAGACTACGCCGCGTCTGGAACGCGCCATACGATTATTGCCGGTAATAGTAATCTCCGGGCTGCGGCAGGCGGGTAAGAGTACGCTGCTGCAAAACGAGCCGGCTTTTGCCGGCGGCTATACCTACCTTACGCTCGATGACTTCGCTACTCTGGCAGCGGCACAGACCAATCCTGAAACGCTGATTGAAGGCGCTGTGATCCTCGACGAAGTGCAACGTTATCCTGAAATCCTCCTGGCAATCAAAAAGAGTGTTGATGAGAAACGACAGCCGGGCAGGTTTATTCTTTAGCGATCTTAAAAAATAATTTCAACTCTTCATCAATCTGACTTAAGGTTGCCTTACATCCGAATACTAACGGTGACATCTTAGCCCGCTGCAACTGAAAAGAGTAGGCATTACGAAAGAAATGCCGAAAATCAAGATATTCTCTGAGATTGTCACGTAAGGAGCAACTGCTCCATCTCAACCAAAATCTGGCGCCGTGCTTTAGACCACACGGAGCAGTTCTCCTTCTTCCTTGAGATATCGGGTAAAAGGAGTTACTTCATCCAAATCGATCAAATCCAGCGGCTTTCCCAGGATATCACCTGCCTGTCCCATTAACTTAAAAAACAACTGAGGGGGCAGGCCTGATACCGCCATATCTACATCCGAATCCTCTCTCATCACACCTTTTGCCGCAGAACCGAATAGGTACACTTCGCGTGCTCCGGATGCTATCAACAAAGAAGCTGCCTGCTCTACTAATCCTTTTATACTCTTTTCCATTTGTTATCCCACCCTGTATACGTTCGTATCAAAATACGTACAGTTTTACTACAAAACCGGGAACTACCGCATCAGTTCACGGACAACAAGCTCATGACCGTGTCGATTGGTATGATTGATCCAGGAGAGCAGAGCATCTGGAACACTTCCCGTTCACGATCTTCAATAGCAAACAGGCAAAAGGAGACCCAGGTGATGGGCATAATGCTGAAAATTTTTATCCGTGGTCAACAACTCAAAGCCTCCCTGCAAGCAAAAGGTGGCTAACAAGCAATCAACCGTTGATACGCATACTCCTTTTTCACGCAGCCTTATAGAGTTTTCAGCAGCATCGAGTGCAAGTTGAGCTCCGCCGACCGAAAAAACGGTAAAAGAGAGAAGTTTGGATTTAACCTTATCGAATACTGACCTCTGTTTGATGCCTTGTAACACCTCAAACAGCACCACATCCACCAGCCCTATCTCCTGAACACCGGCTAAACGATCCAGGTAACGGGTATGCGGCGTATCCTTTCCCTGTAAATAATCTATCCAGACGGAACTGTCGACTATCACCATTCCGACATGCTCCTGTTCTTACGCATCTCCTTCAGGTCTCCCTGCCACTCCTCCACTGAGCCCTTCAGTTCCTTTAAAACATCAGCCTGTCTGGAGAGTGCTACCAGCTTTACACATCAACATACACCACCTTACCCGGATTAAGAATATTATCGGGATCCAGCGCTCTCTTAACGGCTTTCATCAAATCCAGATTGACGGCAGGCAGCATGGCGGTCAGGTGGTCTCTTTTGGCCAGCCCTATGCCGTGTTCACCGGAGATCACGCCGCCGCGGGCGGCGGCATCGGCAAAGAGGTCTCTTCTCACCTGCTCGTGTGTCTCATGCCAACCGGGTATCTCTTCACCGATAATTCCGTCATCGAGACGGCATCTCAGTGAATGCGTATGGACATTGCCGTCGGCAGCATGACCGTACGTGGGCAGTGATACGCCGTATCTCTGCTCCAGCTCGTGGACAAAGCTTACGTGCCCGGCTATTTCCGACCTGGGGACACAGATATCGAACAGCTCCACCGTGCCGGGACGCAGAGCCTCGTAAAGCATGCTTCGCAGTTCCAGCACATCGGCCTGGCGGCTGTCGTTCTCCGCCAGCAGCATATCCAGGGCTCCGCCTTCTTCTACTATGGCGGCCATATCTTCTGCCTGGCTCAAAACCTCGTCTTCGCTGCGCCCGTCCAGGATGAGCATCAGCGAGGCTGCCCCGTCACGAGCCGGCCAGCTCTTATCAAGCAGTCTCTCCGCACAGCGCAGCACGGAGTGCTCCAGAAATTCCACGGCGCACGGGATGATATCCGCCCTAAGGATACTCGGCACGACGGAGATAGCCTGCTCGACATCCGCAAACGGAATCACCAGGGTTTTAACGATGCCGGGAGACGGCAGAAGAGAAACCGTAACTCTGGTTATTACACCCAGGGTGCCTTCCGATCCTATCATCAGGTCAAGCAGATTGTAGCCGGAGCTGGATTTAATGAACTTGCCGCCCAGTTCCACTATCCTGCCGTCTGCCAGGACAACCTGCAGCCCGGTAACATACCTCTTCACCGTGCCGTATTTGACGGCTCTGGCGCCGCCGGCATTGGCGGCTACGGCGCCGCCGATAAAGGCGCCCTCGTCTCCCGGATGCGGCGGGAAGAAGAGGTTCATCTCCTTTACGTGTTGATAAAGATCGTGCAGGGTCATGCCGGCCTGGACGGTAATGGTATGGTTACCCGGATCGGCATCCACAACACCGTCCAGCCGGCTTAGGCTGAGAACCACTCCGCCGGCGGCAGGAACACACCCGGCAGACAGACCGGTCCCGCCGCCGCGGGCAGTCAGCGGCACCTTCATCTCCGCACACAGCCTGACGATAGCCGCCGTTTCCTCTTCCGAACCGGGCCTGACCGCTGCCGCAGGCAGACAGACAAACTCTTCCATAGCATATTCGTCGTGAGAGAACGCTTCGATATCCTCAAAGGATGTCAACACATTCCCGCTTCCAACGATGCTTTCAGCCCTCTTTACCCACTCTTCCATATTTACCATATTATCATCCCCCCTCAGTCTTCAATATAAGGTATGGTCATCGGCCCTTCCGGCAGAACGGCTATGGAGGCCCTGCCTCCCAGCGCTTCCACCTCCGCCGCCAGACGTAATTCCATATCCTCAATCGCTTCCATATACGCCTGCGTTACTTCCTCAGCCGCCAAACCGGAATAGAGGGCTACCCGGGCATGAGAGGCTATCACTGCCAGCAACTGTGCCTCCCACTGATCCAGTATACCCTCTCCCGGCTCTCTGACCCGTGCCAGCAGACCCCCAGGAGAGCCGTGAGCTGCCAGTAAAGCCTTGAAATTACCGTGATCCGGGAAGCCGTCCCGGCACTCGGATGCACAGAGTATGAGCCCCCCCGGCCGAACGATCCTGCAAGCCGCCGACATACCCTTGACCGTCTGGTAAAGATTCTGGTCCAGCGGATAGCCGCCGTTAGTGGTGATCACTATATCGTAGCGATCGGGGACGGATAGCATGGCGCTTTCCCGGCAAAAGCGGCAGGCCGCCTCATGACAGGCTATCGGCTCACCGGCAAATAATCCGGTTATTCGGTGCTCCCGGTTCAAGGTTACGTTGATGCAGAAATCCGCCGGCTGCAGAGCACCGCATTCTCTGATCATGCACTGGGTAGGATTGCTTTTAATTACGCCCCAGGTAGACCGGGGATCATCGATCATTCCGGCTCCGTGGAAGTATATGATGTCATCAATGCCCAGTATCCCCGGACAGACGGCCTTGTATCCGCCGGAAAATCCGGCCATAAAGTGCGGCTCGACAAAACCCAGCAGGATGCGCTTATCCGCCCGGATATATTCGCGGTTCATTCTTACGACGTGCCCGTCGTGAAGTTGGCCGGCGTCGTCCAGTTCATCCGGCTTGAAGGCATCGTGATTGATGATGCGATAACGACTGACTATATCCCGACCCAGCATGGCCGTCATTTCATCCATGGTACAGGCCCGGTGCGATCCCGTACCGATAATTATCGTTACTCTCTCCGGCGGCACATGGTCCATCTCATCCATCAGCCACGGCACAATCCTGTTGCCGGGAAATGGCCGGGTGATGTCGGGCATTACCACAGCCACTCTATCACCGGCGGAAACGGTCTCCCTGAGTGAAGAAACGCTCACCGGCTGCCGCACGGCCGCAATAAAGGATGCTCTTTCGTCAGCCAGGCCGGCGATATACCTGGGCTCCATGACATCGATATCCGACTCTGGCAGATTTACTGCCAGATAACCGTCACCGTATTTCAACGATACTCTCATTTTACCCTCACATCGCTAGATTGTAGATTGTATACACTACAACAGAAAAGTAATGGATTCCCGGATATTCCTCAAGATTCCTCTCCCAAAGTGCTCATAATATTGCTCCTGGTATGGAGGATATGTTCTTTCATGGCCTTTGCCGCCGCTGCAGTATCCCTCACAGCCATAGCTTCTATGATAACCATATGCTCTTCCAGCGCCTGCATAATCTGTTCATCGGCTCTGGCTATGACCGTAGTCCTGAAGAAATTGACCATGTTCCCCAGAGATTCTATAGTTGCGGCCAGACGCCTGTTGCCGGAATGCTCGGCAATACAGCGGTGCAGTTCACGGTCAAAAGCATGGCTTTCTTCTTTGCATTCCGATGTCATCTTTTCCCGGCTGGTCTCGGCTCCGGCCTTGAGAGCATCGATAACCGCCTCCGGTATGCGAGGCGTTGCCAGGGTTACGGCCAGCTCTTCCAGAACAGCCCTGATATCGTAAATCTCGGCCACATCATGCAATTCCAGCTTCTTGACATACATGCCTTTCCGGGGCAGAAGCTCCACCAGTTCGTCCTTGGCCAGTGATTTCATGGCTTCCCTGACAGGCGTGCGGCTGACGCCCAGTTGCCGGGCGACATCCTCCTCGGTAAGACGGGTGCCGGGAGCCAGCTTTCCCGTAAGAATCTGCTCTGTTATGATCTCGTATATCCGTCGATCGATATTGGCATGCTCCAATTGCGACAGGCTGAACGGCACGGCAACCACTCCCGTTTAATTGTATATTGTATGCATTCGACATGGCCGGAACATATCCTCTTTTATCGGATAGAGTGGGAGAGTTTGATGTTGAAATACTTGAATTACGGGCATACTTGAAGGTAGATACGAAAAAGAATAGAATTTAGTAATAGGAAGGAGCGTGATCTGGATGGAGGACTTATGGAAGAAAGAATTCTTGTCCGGACTGCATGAGAGCATAATCGAAATGGACCAGGGCGGCGGACGCTCGTGGGAAGATGTCCAGAAAGATATCGAATCCACCCCGGTGGAACCTTGAGTGAGTTTTCGTTTTGTGTAATAATAGTAAGTGAATTAACCTATGAGTGTTGGTAAAATTATCAGGACAGGAAATGATGACATTATGATCTTCCATGTATTGCTTGAACAAGCTGAGGATGGCTGGGTAGTTGCTGAGGTGCCCGCACTGCCGGGTTGCGTTTCTCAGGGCAAAGATGAAAAGGAAGCTCTCGACAATATTAAAGAATCCATCACCGCCTGGCTGTGGGCCGAAGATCAGAAGGCGATCTCTTCTCTACCACATAATGATGATCAGCAGCCCATAGTAGTAGCAGTTTAACCACTATGGGCAGGCTGAACAATATTTCCGGCAAAGACGCAGTCAAGGCCTTTCAGAAAGCCGGCTGGCAACCTATCGGACAGGTTGGCAGCCACTTGGTAATGGTTAAACCGGGTATGCGGGCTAATCTTTCCATTCCTCAGCATCGGGAATTATCCGTAGGTACACTACGTGCCCTTATCAGACATTCCGAGCTAACTGTCGAAGAATTCCTGACCCTGCTTTAATTTAAACTCTGGCTACACCCGTCTCCCTGGCGGCACGCGCTACGGCCTCGGCTACGGCCGGCCCTACGCGCTTATCGAAAGCTTCGGGAATGATATAATCCGGATTCAGTTCCTCCGGCTTCACCAGCCCGGCTATGGCTTGTGACGCCGCCACCTTCATAGCGTGGTTTATCTCACTGGCCCGGACATCCAGAGCACCTCTGAAGATGCCCGGAAAAGCCAGCACATTGTTGATCTGGTTGGGATAATCGGAGCGGCCGGTACCTATTACGGCTGCTCCGGCGGCCCTGGCTTCGTCCGGAATTATCTCCGGCACCGGATTGGCCATGGCAAAAATGATGGCATCAGGAGCCATACGCCTGACCATTTCAGGCTTTAGAACACCGGCCACGGAGACCCCTATGAAGACGTCCATGCCTGCAATGATCTCTTCCAAAGCCCCCTGAATACCCTCTCTGTTGGTCTCCTCCGCCAGTTTCTCCTTGAAGCTGTTGTTGCCGGGGCGTCCCGCGTAGATGGCCCCCTTGGTATCGCAGACCACTCTATCCTTGACACCGGCCGCCAGCAGATAGCGCGATACGGACGTGCCGGCTGCTCCGGCCCCGTTCATCAAAACCCGCAAGTCCTCCATCTTCTTGCCGGTTATCTTCAGTGCATTGATAAGCCCGGCCAGCACCACCACGGCCGTGCCGTGCTGGTCGTCATGAAAGACGGGAATATCCAGCCGGCTCTTAAGCTCGTCCTCTATATAAAAGCATTCGGGAGCCGCTATATCCTCAAGATTAATGCCTCCAAAGGTAGGAGACATGGCTTCAACCGCTTCAATAATCGAGTCCGGGCTTCCGGCTTTAAGGCAGATAGGAAAGGCATCCACGTTGCCAAAGGCTTTGAAGAGCACGGCTTTGCCTTCCATAACCGGCATGCCGGCTTCCGGCCCGATGTTTCCCAAACCCAGCACGGCCGTGCCGTCCGTGACCACCGCCACCAGATTCCCCCTGGCAGTGTAATCCCAGACCTTGTCCGGGTGATGATAGATCTCCATGCAGGCATCGGCCACTCCGGGCGTATAGGCCAGACTCAGGTCATGCTTGCTCTCTACCGGAACCTTGCTGGTAACCTCTATTTTTCCCTTGTGCTCCTGATGCAGCCTCAGGGCTTCTTCCCTTATTCCCATTCGACTTTCTCCCTTCCAGCCAGACGGCTCCGTCCGGCAGCAATTGTTTGAGTTTTTCCACGATGATCGCATCGTCTACTACCTTGTAGGCGTCTCCCAAAGCTATCATGATCGATTGTTCGTTCTGCAAATGCAGGTAGACCTTTATCGGCCCGGGATGAAGTGCCAGCAGTTCCTTGACGCCGGCCAGCACATCCGGGGAGACGCTGCGTCCGGGCCTGATATGCAGATCGGGTATCACTCCGGCCAGCACTTCCGCCAGCGGCGATATATCCTCGCAAAGGATCTTGATCTCCTCTGCTTCCTCTTCCTCCGGCTCCGCCCCGCCTTTCCTGGGTGCCTTGCGGCTTATCCTGCCTCTGGCCACCAGAACGGCATCCTTGCTCAGGCAGGGCCGGCATTTCTCATAAGCCTCGGAGAAGACGATAAGTTCCAGTTTGCCTGTAAGATCCTCCATCTGCACAAAGGCCATGGCTTTATTGTTACGGGTGACGATAGGCTTGACGGAGGAGACCATGCCTACAACGGTGACTTCGTCCTTGTCCTGGAATATATCAAGGCCCTCCACGGTCAACGAGGTTATCCTGGCTATGTCGTTTTGAAGATGGCGCAACGGATGATCGGACACATACAGGCCCAGTGCATCCCGCTCCATATCCAGCAGCACGTTACGCTCCAGTTCCGGGACGTTGGGCATATCCGGCCGGGCGACATCCTGGGCCGTGTCTCCATCTCCGCCCAGAAGATCGAACAGGGATGTCTGGCCCGATTGAGCTTCCTGCTGGCGCCGCTGCCCGTAATCCATAGCCATATCCGCAACGGCCAGCAACTGACCCCGGTGGCCTTCCAGGGAATCGCAGGCACCGCAGCGGATAAGGCTCTCCAGCACCTGTTTGTTAAGAGTCCTGCCCTCTACCCGGCAGCAGAGGTCGAAGATATCAGCAAAAGATTCCTCCCGGCGTGCCTCGACAATCGCATCCACGGAGCCGCGTCCCACATTCTTCACCGCTCCCAGCCCAAAGCGTATGCATCTGTTTTCCACGCTGAAGCCCCAGTTGCTGCGGTTGATATCCGGCGGCAGAACTTCCAGGCCCAGACGCCTGCTCTCCTCGATATATAGAGAGAGCTTGTCTTCGCTGCCCATTTCGCTGGACAGCAGGGCAGCCATAAACTGCACCGGATAGTGGCATTTAAGATAAGCCGTCTGGTAAGTGATGATGCCGTAAGCGGCGGAGTGGCTTTTATTGAAACCGTATTCGGCAAAGAAGGCTATCTGATCGAAGACGGCACTGGCGGTCGTGCCGTTAATGCCTCTCTCCCGGCAGCCGTCTATGAATACCCCTCGCTGCTTGTCCATGACCTTCAGGTCCTTCTTGGCCATGGCCCGGCGCAACAGATCGGCCTGCCCCAGCGAGAAACCGGCCAGCTCGTTGGTTATCTGCATGACCTGTTCCTGATAAACGATGACGCCGTAAGTCTCCTTCAGTATCGGCTCCAGCATGGGATGCAGATACTCCACCGGCTGCTCGCCTCTCTTCCGGGCGGCAAAGAGCGGCGTGCCGCTGCCCAGCGGTCCCGGCCGGTAGAGGGCAATAAGCGCGATGATATCGTCTATGCAGTCGGGACTGATCTCCCGGCAGAGATTTCGCATGCCGGCGCTCTCC
>JAQVUQ010000478.1 GCA_028699365.1 bacterium
GACGGATATAACTCTTAACCCCGGAGAGGCAAAGCCCTTTTCGTTTGGTATACCCAAGCCCGGCGGGCAGTTCGTCTTTGCTTATAAGATAGTAGATACGGCTGATAACAGCCTGCTCCTGTCCGGGGTCAGTCCTGTGGAAGTCAAGACGGGCATAGATATGAAGCTGAGTAAACGCTTTCTGACCAAGGGTGGAGTAATGGTCACCGCTGATGCCTCCGGCGTCAAGGGGCTGAAAGCGGGAGACGAGATAAAGTTCACCCTGAGGAGCGCCGCTGCTAAAGATAAGCCGCTTACGGCATGGACGCAGACGGTGGATAAGCCGGAAACGCTGTTGGAGCGCTTTATGGATATGAGCGCTATGCCGGTAGGGAAATATATTCTGGAGAGCACGGCCGTGGCCAAGGCCGGCGGAGAGAAGCCGGCTTATAACAGCATAGAGTTCAACAAGCCTGCCGTCCCCGACTGGTGGGGAAACAAGATAGGTTACAGCGATAAGGTACCCTGGCCGTGGACTCCGGTCAAGGCCGGTGCTGCAACTGCCGGCGTCTGGGGCAGGAACATAACCTGGTCAGGCGGAGCCCTGCCTTCGCAGATAGAGAGCCAGGGCAGGAAACTTCTGGCATCTCCTCTGGCTATAGACATGAAAGCCGACGGCAAGGATGTCGTCTGGAAGAAGAAATCATTCCGCCTGGTATCCAGGAGCGACAAGCAGGCCGTCTACGAATCCGATTTCTCTTCCGGCAATACCGGGTTGAAGGTAAGAACGGAGATAGACTATGACGGCTTGATAACCTTCAAGGCTACGGTATCCTCATCCAACCCGGTGGACAGGATGATCTTTAGAATGCCCATGCGTCAGGACGCCGTTACTCATTACGGCGTGTGCAGGATAGGCAGTGAGGTAGCAACGGTCGACCGCTATTATAAAGCCGGAAAACTGGATGATTACTTTGCCAGGTATAAGGATGGCAGGCTGCCCTTTACCGGACTTTTGTGGCTGGGCGACGATAAAGGCGGCATCCAGTGGGTTTGTGAGGAAGATAAAGGATGGAGCAATGCCGACAGAAACAAGGTCACGGAACTGATAAGGCAGAACGATGCTCTGACATTGCAGGTTAACCTTATAGACAAGGCCACGGTAGTGGCGGAACCCAGGACCTTTACCTGGGCCCTGATGCCGGCTCCCGTCAAGGATATGAGCTGGTATTTAAGGGGAGACGTCAACACGGCCAGCGGTATTACCGGAGTTTCCCCCAAAGTATTCGATCGCGAGAAGCTGACAGCAGGACTTAAGGCGTATCATGATAACGGTATAAACTACGTTCTGACCGGCGGCTGGAATACCCCCTATCATGCCGATGTCTGGGTGAGAGGACATAATCGCATCAATTTGAAGGAATCTATAGACGAAGCTCACCGTAATAAAGTCAAGGTGTTCCTCTACGGCTCCTGGGGCTACGATGTCAATGGAGATGAAGCAGCCGATTTTGGCGATGAGATGGTCAAACAGCCTCTTCAGCCCTGCATGTCTGATACCTTCTGGTATAATCCTGAAGGCCCATGGGTTGATTTCTACATGGCCGGATTGAAGCATACCATGGAGAATTACGGCATAGACGGTATCTACCTGGACGGCATGCCTTGCACCGGTCCTCTCTTTGATCCTTTGATGGATGAAGGCTATGTGGATGAGCAGGGACGCAAGCGCGGCAAGTGGCCCGTCTTTGCCCTGAGACGCTGGGCCGAGAGAATGTATAACGTCATGCATCTGACCGAGCGGCAGGACGGCATAGTCTACACACACGATTCCTCCATGCCTGTATTGGCCATACAGTCGTTCTCTGATTTTCGTTGCGGCGGAGAGGAGACACCCAACAGTGATCGGCTGGCACCTGCCTGGCCGCTGGACGAGTATTTCGTCAAGGGTTATGAGAAGCCATACGGCATACCGTATCAGACCCTGTGGTATAACTGGTGGAACAGATCCATCAAGGAGAACCAGGTATTGGCGGTAACCCTGCTGTTTGGACAGCTCCTGAACCGCACTGGCTCCGCCGTAACTCCGTGGACTCTGAAGAGCCCGAGCTACGACAAGATGGGCCTGCCGCATATAGCCATATTGAACGCCTATAAGGCTTTCAATATAGGGGAAGCCCAGTGGTGGCCATACTGGAAGCCCGGCAAGATGATAACATTGGAGCCGTCATCGCTCAAAGCCAGCTTCTATCTGCACCCCGGCAAGAAGGCCCTGGTGGTTGTCTCCAACCTGGAGCCGGCACCGGCCAAAGCCAGGATAACCTTCGATCTGAAGAGTATGGGCTTTACATCAGAACAGGTTAAAGCCACGGATGCCCTGCTGGGACAGGAGATACCAATGACTGGCGGGACGATGCAGTTGGATGTCCAGGATGAGCGCTACAGGCTGATCCTGCTGGAAACAAAGTAAGAAGACAACATAAGCTGAATAGATCGGATAGATACGGAGGCAGAGATTGAACAGGTTAACGCTGCTTAAATGGGCCAAAGAGAACGGATTGGGAGAAGAGTGCCTCAGAGCGCACCGCATATGCGATTACGAGCAGGGACATGTGCGGTATCAGTTTGGGCATTATCCCACCAGAAAGCCTTATTATCCCTGTGAGGATGATTGGAAGCTGCTGGATACATACGCCGAGAACGGGCTTAAAGTGGTCCATGTCTGGTGGTGGAACGATGTCTCCGGCTTCATGGGCAAGGGAGTCTATGAGCCCATAAACGAGGCAGGCCTGCGCCGGTTCATAGATGAATGCCACAGGAGGGGTCTTAAGGCTATTCCTTACGTATCACCCGGATACCTGGATACCCGCAACCCTGCTTACCGTCCGGAG
>JAQVUQ010000479.1 GCA_028699365.1 bacterium
CTGTTAGCGCATCGGGCAATAAATATTTAAAGACACAGAACGACGGTGAGCAGCCTAATAACCTTCTTAGTTTACCTGAGTGTCCATAAACTGCTTATTGCTAAATAAATCCATTGTAGTATAGGAGCTGACATACGCTTCGTCAGGCGTTTTTTGTTGGTAAGGAGAACTATTTGTCGCTGGCAAAGGTAAAAAGCAGTACGGTTATAGGTGTCAACGCTCATTTCATTGAGGTTGAAGTCGATGTGGCTTCCGGCCTGCCTTCGTTTACCATAGTCGGGTTGCCTGATACCGCCGTGCAGTAAGCTAAAGAGCGGGTCAGGGCAGCTATCCGCAATACCGGCTTTGAATTCCCGTTGGGCAAAATAACGGTCAATCTGGCTCCGGCCGACATCCGCAAGGAAGGCCCGGTCTTCGATTTGCCGATAGCCGTAGGCATACTGGCGGCCACCGGAGTAGTACGCCTGGACGGAGATATGACCGGGGCCGTGTATATGGGCGAGCTTTCGTTGGACGGCAAGCTGCGGCCTGTGACTGGCGTCATGCCTACTGCATTGGACCTGCGCAGTGCTGAGCACCCCCTTCTGGTGATACCGTGGGACAACTACGGTGAAGCTGCCATTGTCGAAGAGGTAGAGGCCCTGCCGTGCCGCAGCCTTCATGAAGTAGCTGCTATGGCAAACGGCCATTTTCTGCCGGAAAAGCCTGTTATCGCTGCTGAAAGCTCTGAAGATGCCCTCATTGATGAGGACCTTTCAGATGTAAAAGGACAGGACGCCGCCAAGAGAGCCCTGGAAATTGCTGCAGCCGGCGGACATAACATTCTGATGATCGGCCCGCCTGGTTCCGGCAAGACCATGCTGGCCAAACGCATTCCCGGTATTCTACCGCCGATGAGCCAATCAGAGGCGTTGGAAGTTACCAGAATATATAGTGTCAGGGGCTTATTGACTGGGAATTCATCAATAATCACTAAGCGAAGTTTCCGCAGCCCTCATCATACTATATCCAATGTAGCCCTTATCGGCGGTGGGTCATATCCTATGCCAGGAGAAGTCAGCCTTGCACATAACGGCGTGCTCTTCCTCGATGAGTTGCCTGAATTCAAACGTGATGTCCTCGAAGTTCTGCGTCAGCCGCTGGAGGAAGGAACCGTCACCATTGGCAGAGTTGCTGGAACGATAAGCTATTCTGCACAATTCTTAATGGTCGCGGCTATGAATCCGTGCAAGTGCGGACATCATGGCGATTCTTCGCACAGTTGCACATGTACGCCTGCCCAAATAAGCCAGTATCTGGGGCGCATCTCCGGTCCGTTATTGGATCGTATAGACATGCATATAGAGATGCCTCGGATCACCGAGGAGCAACTCATGGGGCGTCCCGACGGAGAACCTAGCCGTATTATACGGGAAAGGGTCTGTCGATCCAGGGCGCTACAGCAAGAGCGGTACAACGGTCGGAAGTTCCACTGCAATGCCAAGATGGATAGCCGTAACGTCAGAAAGTATTGCCAGGTTGATAAAGAAGGAAGCGTTTTACTCAGTCGTGCCATGAAAACACTTGGCTTATCTGCCAGAGCGTATGATCGCATACTTAAAGTAGCCAGGACGATAGCCGATCTGGACGGCAAGCCGGCGCTGGAGGCGGTGCATATAGCTGAGGCGGTGCAGTACCGGGCACTGGACAGGCGGTATTGGGCTTGAGCTTATTTCTGCTATTATAGTTGCTAAGGGAAAGATTGCCATGAAAATAAGACACTTATCGATCCATAATTTTAGGGGTATAAAAGAGCTTGATTGGAAGATCAAGAGCGATTTGATTTGCTTGATCGGCCCCGGCGATTCAGGAAAGTCAACAATTCTTAAGGCTATCGAATACGCATTATACCCTTACCATTCGTTGAATGTCTTTGATTATGACTTCTATAATTGTGACATAAAGAACCCTATTGAGATTTCGATTACTATGAGTGATTTGCCGGAAGAGTTTTGGAGCGATACAAGATATGGTGGATATCTCAGGGGTATTGATGACAATGGTGAGATCGTTGATGAGCCAGAGCGTGACCATGATAGTAACACGGCATTAACTATCCGTTTGGCTGTTAAAGAAGACCTGGAACCAATATGGACAATCTACAACGAAAGAACCGAAGAGTTAGATGAAACAAAAATAATAAGTTCATCAGACCGAGCCATGCTCAACATGTTCGCCGTTAGTGATTATCATGATAGTCACTTTTCATGGTCATATAGATCGCCTTTAAGGAAATATTTCGGAAGGCCTCAAAAGCAGAGCGAATTCTTAACTAATTTCATTAGAAGAATGAGGTCAACCAAGCTTGACGAGTGTGAGGATTGCAAAGACAAGCCCGATGAGGAAAAATGCCCCCAATGTATGGAATGGGGTGAAATACGAACAAGCTTAGAGCGCAGGTTCTCTAAATACGGATTGAGCATTTCAAATCTATTACCCAAAGCCGATATAAAAGACTCTAATCCAACCGGTATTATTGCCCTTCATGATGACGAAATTCCTCTTAGATTATTGGGAAGAGGCAGTAAAAGGCTTGCAAGTCTAGCAATTCAGGATACAAGCACTGACAATGATTCAATAGTATTGATTGATGAGATAGAGAGTGGTCTAGAACCCTACCGTTTGAGACGTTTAATCAGGAACTTTCAAGGAAACAAAGCCAATGGACAAGTTTTGCTGACAACGCATTCTAGTGTGGCGATTGAAGAGTTCGATGCTGATGAAATATTTTTGACTAGGTGGTGGAGAAACTCGGCATTCCCGCCGGCGTCGTGATCAACCGGAGCGACGGTGAGGACGCTCCGACCGTGGCATTCTGCCGGGAGCACG
>JAQVUQ010000480.1 GCA_028699365.1 bacterium
GATGTTCATCCCTGAAGGATGTCCTGTTTTTGTCATAATGGGCCTCCTGTTATTTGTATATTTTATGTTTCCATGACCTTGTTCCCCCTTGAAACATGGATTGTCTTGATGGCATACGACTATTATACCACCTGCAAGAGCTACTCTCCAAACGGTTACCCGGTTGGTAGCGTAAAATCTCTGTTTTGCTATTATCCGTTTCAGCTCTCATTTTCATTTTTCGCAGGTATTTGTTTATGTTTATAGAATAAAACAGGGTATGTCTAAAATATTCTAAAATTCTGGAGGTGATTACAGGATCTATCATGTGCATGCCAAGGGAGCTAAAGCGTACTGGCTTAATTAAGGCTGTCAAGTTAAGCCTGAGCGTTCTCCTTCAGACTTCAGACTAAAAAGCTTCAGGCTAGTATGTGCGCCTGGACCAGCACGGCGGCTGCGGTGCCGATTATGCCGCCCACCAGCACATCCGAGGGGTAGTGGACTCCAAGGTATATGCGGGACATGCCCACCGATCCGGCCCAGACGACGGAGGGCAGCACCAGCAGCGGGTGTGCCAGGGCGCATGTTATGGCGATGGCAAATGATGCCGTGGTATGTCCCGAGGGGAACGAGTAAGCGCATATGGGTACGTCGAAAACGCGTATCTCGGACAGCTTCAGGGCCGGCCTGGGTCTGTTTACCAGGCGCTTGATCACGTGAACCAGGGCAAAGCTGCCTAAAAGAGAGGCTGACGATCTTATGCCGATATCGGTAATCAGTTGTTGCTTGGTGGCCAGGCCGGCAACCAGGGCCCCCATGGCCATGGTGATGGTTATAGGCGCTCCACCGCTGTGAGTCAATCTGGCAAAGAGGCCGTCAAGCAGACGACAACGCATTCTGTTGTTGAACAGCAGAAACAACTTTTTCTCACAGGCAGCCAGATTTTTGGTTAATGCGCTCAATGTCATAGTAATACTATTTTACCATGATATTGCCGTTAGTGGGGAGAGTATTTTGAATCCGTCGTGAATATTTGCGCCGGGGCGGGAATAACATAGGGAAACAGGCGCAGAGCAGAGGAAAGGAGCCTTATAATGGATAAGGTAACTATTGAAAAGATCGAGTTCAAAGGATGGAAAAACTGTGTCCGCATCAGCAACGGTATTATCGAACTGATCGCTACCACGGATGTAGGTCCCCGTATCATCAGTTTCGGGTTTCTGGACGGGCCTAATGAGTTTGCCGTTTTCGATGAGCAAGCCGGTATGATCGGCGGGGATGAGTGGCGTATTTACGGTGGTCATCGTCTCTGGCACAGCCCTGAGAAGGCCGTCAGGACGTATAGCCCGGATAATACTCCCATAGAAATGATTGAGGAGGACGGCAAGGTTATACTGCGCCAGCCGACAGAGTCTCTGACCGGCATAACCAAGGAGATAGAGCTGGAGATGTCGCCTGACGAGCCCAAATTGAGCGTAGTGCACCGGATTACCAACGATAACCTCTGGGCCGTCGATCTGGCCCCCTGGGCTCTGTCAGTCATGGCTCCCGGGGGAACGGCGGTGGTGCCGCAGCCCGAATATGCCGAGGAGAACGGCTTTGCTCCCAACCGCTCCGTGTCGGTCTGGCCTTATGCAAGTATGGGTGACGACCGGATCAATTGGGGACACGATTACATCATGCTGAAGCAGGACACTATGGCCAAAGGCCCCTTCAAATTCGGCCTCAACGCCGACAGCAACTGGTGTGCTTACGCCAACAACGGGCACCTGTTCGTCAAACTCTTCGATTATATCGACGAAGCGCTTTATCCTGATTACGAGGCTTCGGTGGAATGCTATACCAACGATAGAATGCTGGAACTGGAAACGCTGGGACCGTTGGTTTACCTGGAGCCCGGTGCAGTCATAGAACATCCCGAAGGATGGGTTCTGCTAAAAGGTATTGAGCATCCGCAGGGCGAAAAAGATATTAAGGAAAATATACAACCGGAGATAAACAGGATTTTGAGAGGGTAGCGGTAAATTGATAATCGATTTTCACGTTCATTGCTTTCCGGACGATCTGGCAGCCAAAGCAGTACCTGCTCTGGCTGCCGCCGCCGGAGAGACGGCGTATACCGACGGCACGATTTCCGATCTGAAGCGTTCCATGGATGAAGCCGGGATAGACATTTCCGTGCTTCAGCCGGTGGCCACCAGGCCCGGTCAGGTAGAGGGAATAAACAACTGGCTGGAGGACGTTATCGACAACCGTATAGCGGCCTTCGGCGCCATGCATCCCGATCTCGAGCTGCGGCATGTAACGGAGGCTCTGGAGAGGATAACGGATATGGGGCTGCGGGGAGTGAAGCTGCATCCGGATTACCAGGATTTCTTCGTCGACGAAGAGAGGCTCTCCCCCATGTATGAGGAGATATTCTCCCGGGGGCTGTATATTCTCTTCCATGCCGGCGTCGATATCGGCCTGAGACCGCCCTATCATTGCACCCCGGACAGGCTGGCCGTGTTGCTGGAACGTTTCCCGGAAGCCCGGGTAATAGCCGCTCACATGGGCGGATTCGCCTACTGGGATACGGTGGAGTACATGCTCATAGGCAGGGAGATATACCTTGATACTTCCTACGCCATCGATTATCTGGGTACTGAGAGGATGTCCTATCTGATCAGGGGACAAGGGGCGGAAAAGATACTCTTTGCCACGGATTCCCCCTGGGCGGAACAAGCGGAGGAACTGGAAGCGATTGATGATCTTGAGCTGGATCGGGATGAAAGAAAGCTTGTGCTTGGCGATAATGCCGCTAGAATACTGGAGATATAGTTTGTCCATGCAACTAGCAACTGCGCTCGAAGAGCGCATCTTCAGGGCGGATACGGATTTTCCCGT
>JAQVUQ010000481.1 GCA_028699365.1 bacterium
GCAAAGCCTGCCGCAGCCCCTCCTTGTTCCTGCCGACAAAGTTTATAACGGCATAAGAAGGCATTGCCGGCAAACCGTCAAGAAGCTCCTCGAAAAACGGCAGCGACCTTTCCTGCTTCATACAAGGTACACCAAAGCTGGAAACCGTATATACTTCCGCCCGGTTGCTGCCCTGTTTCAGCATTACGACCTCGGTCTTGCTCGCTCCGATATCAAATCCGGCAACGCTATTCATCCCAAAACTCCTGATATCATTCATACACCGGCACCACCATGGAATAGGTATATACCAGATAGTGAGCCATATTCACCCAGATATTAGGAAGACCGCATAGAGCTATCTTCTCCAGCCCATGGCAAAGAATTACTTTAGCCACAGTAGCCGCTTTTTACACCGTGCGATAACAGACTCATATGCCTACTCCAGTATGAATGTCTTGAACATGGCCGGATCCTTGCTGCCGATGATGCCGCGTGTCAGGGACATCCAGTAGGACCAGCCGCCTTTGGGAACATCAACATCCATGTAAGCGAAGTTGCAGGCAAAAGCACTGCCCGGCTTGCACGTAAGGGGCTTGATGCAATCCCAGGGTATAGCCAGCTCATAGTTCCATTTGCCGAGTCCTGCCTGTACGATAACCGGCTTAAGATAATCGGCAACGGCATCCCCTTTCAGCCTCTCATTCTCCGCGGCTGCAGTCCACATATGAGCCTGCGGGCCCGCGCTTGTCAGGGCTATGCCGAAGTCATAATCGTTGGCATCATATCCGATTGCACCGGATATTTCCGAGGAGCGTGCGTCATTGAGAGTGTCTATACCGATAGCGAAGCCGTCTCCGGCCCATATCCCTACCCCGGTCTTATCCTGCACATGAACGTCATCAGCTACCTCGGCGGCAAAGTAGAGGTTACTGTCGTCATACGCCAGCCAGACCTTCATACTGAGATCTTCAGGCCCCATCCACAAACTGCCGAGTATATCAACCCCTGAGGGGAAGATACTATCCGTATTGTTAAGTACTATCGACGGCAGTTCCTTATACTCCGCCAGGCTGCCGTCAACGGTTACCTTGCTCTGAAGCCGGGACACACGGTAAGGGGCAAGATATTTCTTAATAACCGTTTTCCTGCCTTCCACCGTTATGGCTGCCGTGAACTCCCGTCCGGACAGATCAAGAATATTGCCTCTCTCCGGTCTCAGGGTGAACATTCCGTTGCCTTTGGCCGGCACTGTAATATCCCCCTGTGTCACCGCCTGCCAGTTGATGCCGTTTACCGGGGCAGGCTCCACTTTGGCTTTGATCTCCCTGTCTGTTTGATTGACTACATGTATATTCAGCGTCCTGATATCCGCAATAGCGGCTTCCGCTTTGATAAGAGGCAGAGAGAACTTCCCTTTCTGCAAGGCGGCAGCCAACTCACCGGGCTTGGCACTACTGCTCAGATAGATCGGGGAATCGGTCAGCAGAAGTTCCCTTCTGCCTGCCTTGATAATACCTGTCCGGTTGCCCATGACATCATAGCTCTCCACCGCGGCGGGAAGGTCTGCCAGCAGAGAGACCGGCTCCTTCAGAACCGTCCATAATGCGGCCGTCGACCGGTTGCCCTGGCGGAAGACGTATACCAGAATATCCTTGTGTATGCTCACTTCCACCGGCTCTGCGGCACCGGCCAGCAACCTGGCTACGGCGGCGTAAGATGCCACTACCGGACGTGGCCCTTCCTTCTTCCACATATAGAAGTCTGTTCTCAGGGGTGGGTCCGGCTCCCAGTCGGAATAAGCAATATAGTAGAGGTAGTGGCTCACCTCGGGCACGGACTTGGCTACAATAAAGCCCCGGGCCGCAACCTTGGCCATATCCTTGGCATAAGGGCTGTCCACAGGCAGGCTGGTATCTATCATATAGCCTTTTTCATCGATGGATATCTTCCTCTTGCCGGTAGTGCCGGCTATATCCCTGGCCCGGTGCAATATGCCGCGTAAGTTGCCTCTCTCCTCGCCTATGGGCGATGAACCCGGCCCGAAGGTGTTTGGAGAGACATAAGGATTGAAGCTGAGGCTATCCAGCACATCCCCGGTCTTCTGCCAGTATTTCTCAGCCACTACCAGGTTATTCTGGGAATCGACTCCACTGACGCCTATCCCACCTATGACGGCATCAGGGTCGGCTTCCTTGACGGCAGTGGCAATAACCCTGGTGATCCTCACAAAATGATCGAAGGAGGATACACGCTCACTCATGCACGCCAGATACGGTAAACCGTCGTACTCACCTACGATGCTCCATATATTTATGCGTCCCTTGTAATGTTTGACCGTCGCCTTGACAAAATTGCTCCAGGCATCGTAGTAGTAATCGGGAAAAGGCTCCTTGTTGTTCTTGCGCCACTCCATTATGTCTTTGTACAGCCAGCCTGGAATATTGAACTGCCTGGCATCAAACGCGGAGTAGAACATACCTACAGGTTCAATGCCCTGCTCCGTCCATTTGCTAAGCCTTTTATCCATGCGCGTGAAGTCAATGACACCCTTCTTTTCCTCAACCCACATCCAGTGCATAAACAATCCTATACTGCCCGCGTTTACGGCACGACTGCATTCAGGCTGGACAGGGCCGAAGGCGCTGAAGCCGAAGAAGGGGTCAGGTTTCTCGGCCTGCTTTGCCACACAGAAACTATACGTCCTGGTGACCAGCGGCAGGCCGTTCTCATGAACAGCCAAGCCCACGCCAAAGAACCCCTGTGTCTCCTGGCCCGGTATAGTCAGCTTGTATTCATAAGAAGATGAAGGCTTCAACAGCAACTCATGGGTCTTATTGAAGACAACTTTTCCGTTGAAATCCCTGACCGTGACCTGGGT
>JAQVUQ010000046.1 GCA_028699365.1 bacterium
GATCGGCCGATTCCGGCAGACTCTCCAGCAGTCTGGACAGGACCACCGCCAGTTCATAGCGGGTCACAGCCCTGTCTCCGCGGAAGCTGTCATCGGGATATCCGACGAAGATGCCACGGCTGTAGAGATCACCAATGGCTTGTATAGCCCAGTGATCCGCCGGCACATCGGACGGCACCTGTGCCGATGCAGGCACGACGGTAGCCAGCACCAACAGTGCCACCATCATTAACATGTGTCTTTTCATTTTACCCTCCCCTTTTTACCTCTGATATGCTTTATGTTTTTCTATTGCAGCCACGAGATAATATGTTCTACAGCAGCAGGGGAAATCCCTCTTATTGCCCTGCCCTGCAAGCGCTTTTACATAACTATATATTATACCCGAATCGGCTAAAAAGAAAACCCCCCATTTTGTAAGCGGATAGGGGTCAGGTGTTTACATTCATCATTCCTTCAGAACGCTAAATGTCAACACCTGACCCCCGAAGCACTGTGTCAACACCTGACCCCGAAGAAATATATCGCTCTATCAGTATTCGGGCCACGTAATCGTCGTAATCGACAGGGGGAAGAAGAAAGGATGCAGGTAACAGGCGCCGCAGCCCCCGCGGGGGATTGATTTCAAAATACCTACGCCTGGCCTCGAGCGTAGTTCCGGCCTCGTCCACATAAACGGGAGGCCCGTATCCGGAACAGGACAGAGCTTCAGCCGCCGCCGATGATGCCGTCCCGGCTCCGAGAAGAACAACATCGGGTGCATACATATCCCGTATCCGCATCAGTTCTTCCGACAGTTCGTTACAGGAAACCACTTTACCGATAAGAATATGGCCGTGCGTATCGGCAACAGCCAGGCCGCACTTGGACCGGCCGGGGTCTATGGCCATAATATGCATCACTTATCATGCTCGACGACAAAGTCTATTATCAGGGGACCGCTTGTCCAGGTATCGAAGGCGGACCTGATGACAAAGTCCACTTCCTCGCCGCAGCCCTTTACGCTTCTTATGGTATCCAGAATACGGAAAGCGGATACGCTTCCGACCGTACCTTCGTCCGGGTCAGGCATTACCCCCTTCAACAGAGCTGTCTCCCTGACGCGCCGCAGAAGCTTAATAACATCCTCTCCGATTGCTTCCTGAGTCTTCCTGCCGTCGATCTTCGCTTTTACAAGCGTCTCTCCCTGCTTGAAAACAAGCTTGTTCTCCATGATATGAAAAGCCAGGAGGACGGGCTCGCCGGGTAATGTATTGGTAAACGAAGAAATCGTGACAACGCAATTGCGTTTGGATCCCGCCAATAGTCTTACCGCAGCTTCGAACTGGTCCTTGCTCCAGTAAACTCCGTTCTCGGAAGCAAGCCTTCTTCCTCTGGCGGCGGCATCCCGGGCGCCCTTGGCCCCCATGCGCGCCGCAGTCACTTCGGCTTCATTGATAAGCGACAGCACTTTGGCCCTGCATTTTGTCGGATTATAGTATTCAGGCACGGCACCAAGCGTCAAAACCTGATCGGCCCGGAACACCACCTGGCCACGCTCTTTTACTATGGCCATACGCCGGGCAAATTCTCTTATATCCACAACATCTGTTCTCAAACGGTCAATCTCTTTCTGAAGAGAAAGCTTGCTGCTGTTGAGACTCTCCACGTCTCTCTCCGTTGACAACAGTCTGGCGGAGGTCGATGCATAATCGCTCTTGAGAACGGAAGTGGCCTTCTCAAGTTTATGGAGTTCATCGTTTTTACGTTTCAGGTCTCCCGCAGCCTTGTCGAGTTGACGGCGCAGTGCCTTTTCCTTGGATGCATAATCGGCTGAGACCCGATAAAGCTTGCCGCGCAGAAGGATCAGTTCACCGTTGCGCTGCCTGACCTGCGTATTCAGATAGGCCAGCTTCCGTCCTAACTGCTCTACTCCCAAAAGGGCCGTGCGCGCCTGGTCGGAGAGCAGAAGCATGGCTCCCAGAGTAAGCATGGTTATGAGCATGCCGGTAACAACCGTAACCAGGGTAGCGGTATGGCGAGGGCGCAGCCCCCAAAGACTGCGTCTCTTTCTGCCTATCATGCTGCCGAGACGATCGCCTATAAGGGCTATCGCGCCGCTGACCGCGACGAGGATGGCTATGAACAGAATGCTGAACAATATATCGTCCTCCTCATCATCTTGCCTGCCGGGACACGCGCCCGATCAGAACCACTCCGGCAGCCGCCACAATGCTGTTGGCCAGCCATGCAGCCACCCATGGCGGCATGCTCCCGCTCTGCCCCAGCCGTAATCCCACAGTTGTCAGAACGTAATAGACGAATATGATCACCAAGCTTAATCCGAACCCCATGGATGACGAGCTTCTGTGCGGTCTCAACCCCAACGGAACGCCGATAAGCGCAAATATGAAGCTGGCAAAGGGCACGGCAAACTTCATATGCATTTGCGTCATCAGCGGCGAGGTATCCTGCCCTTCCCGGGATAATGCCGTGATAAGCTGTCGTATCTCGCCGGCGCTCATATCTTCAGGACGCTTTTTCCGCCGCAGTAATTGCTCCGGAGTATCGGAAAGCAGCAGTCGCTGATGTTTGAACTTCAACGTATAGCTCTGCCGTCCCGAGACCACCCTCTGCAGAAAGCCGTTTATCAGGTTCCATTCCCTTCCGCTCCAGGCAGCCTTCTCGGCACAGGTCAGGGCCGTCACTTCGCCGGCAGCGTCCAGTTCCATTATGGAAACACCCAGCAATTCCTGCTTAACGGCATCAAAGGAGCGGGCAGAAATAATACGCGACGATTTGCCGCTGCTCTCCTGCAGTAGAATGTTCTTCTCTTTTGCCTGCAGTCCTTTACCGTCAGCCAGCTTGACGACAATGGCTTCGGAAAGCGAATTGGCTCGAGGAACGACCGTCTCGCTCAGAAATATTCCCGTCAGGCTGACTGCAAATGCCATGAGTAGAGCCGGTCGGAGACACCTTGTCAGGCTTATGCCGCCGGCCTGCATAGCTATGATTTCACTGTCGGCCGAGAGGCGCCCGAAAGAGAGCAGCGTGGCTACCAGCATGGCCATGGGAAAACTCATGGCCGCTATTCCCGGCAGACTCAAAACAAGGATTTTAGCCACTCCGATAAGCGGCGCGCCGTTGTTGATCATCAAACGGCTCAGATCCAGTATTCTGCCGGCAACCAGTGCTATAGTGAACACTGCTACTCCGAACAGAAACGGACCTCTCAATTCAGACAGTATGTATCTGTCAAGCAATCGCCTCATAGGGAGAACCTCTCTCCCAGATAGAACTTTCTGGCCAGCGGGCTATCGCTTATCTCTGCCGAAGTGCCGGAAAGCAGTATGCTGCCGTCGTACATCAGATAAGCTCTCTCCGTTATCGAGAGGGTTTCTCTCACATTATGATCCGTTATCAGAACACCAAGGCCTCTGTCCCGGAGATGCATTATCAACTCCTGCAGTTCACCGATGGCAATAGGGTCTATACCGGTGAACGGTTCGTCAAGCAGAATAAACGACGGCGATGCCGCCAGCGAACGTGCTATCTCCACTCGACGCCTTTCCCCTCCCGACAAGGCGCTCCCATTTCTATCGGCCAAATGAGCTATATGGAATTCCCGCATTAATGACTCAGCCTGGCCGGCCTGCTCTTCCCCACGTAATCCGGCCGCCTGGCAGACCAGCAATATGTTTTCCCTGACGCTTAGACGACGGAAGATGGAGGCTTCCTGGGCCAGATAGCCTATACCCATAAGCGCCCTTTTGTGCATAGGCTTATCAGTGATATCTTCGCTGTCGATGACAACAGTTCCCTCGTTGGCACGGATAAGCCCCACCATAATATAAAAAGTAGTGGTCTTGCCCGCACCATTGGGGCCAAGCAAGCCTACTATCTCTCCGCGCTTCAACCCAAGGTCTACATTATTGACAACAGTCCTGGCACCATATCTCTTGACCAGCCCGTTACCCGAAATGCTTTCAGCCATTATTATTCGTATCCTCTAAAAGCATTTCCAGCCGGGCACGACCCTCGGCTTTTATTAGTCCCTGCGAAAGCGTTATCTTCTCTGCGCTGATACTCTTGCCGGTCTGCCTGGCCTGAGCGGATCCGTTGAGTATGATTTCTTTGGAAACGGTCTTGTAAACGGCGTTCTCACAAGTAGCCTGAATATCTTCGCGCTTGATACGCACGCTGCCGCTGGCCGTGAACGTTCTCTTCTCGAAGCCCATCTCCATCTTTTCGCTTGCCAGAGTAATCCCCTCTCCCGTAAGAACGGGATTACCGGTTACGACAACACGCCTGTTCTTATCTTTACTGTAGAAAAGAGCTTCGGCTCCAGTCAGCTTATAGCCTCTCTCATTTATTTCCACCGAACCTGCTGCTTTGAACAGACCTGTGCCGGTATTATAATCTATCTGTTTCGCGTCCATGGTTACCGCTCCGGCCTGACCGGCAAAGCAAGTCGCAAGAATTACGACCGTCAAAAACAATGCGGAATGCGGAATGCGGAATGCGGAGTTATCCCGGGTTCGTAATGCTGCATAAACGGACTCGGGTTCTTTGTGCCTTTGCGCCTTTGTGCCTGCCGCGCCATAGCCTTCAGGCGAAGGCTGGCCTTTGTGCCTTCGTATCTTTTCGGGATACATCATCAAATGACAGCTCCTCTTATCGTCAATCCATTTGCAATCACAGGAGATAACACCGGCGCCCGTGCCGTAAAAGCAGGCGCCAATAACACCATTATAATAAATTTCGACGCAATAGGCCAATATCCTACTCAAACACCTGTCGCCGCAGCCCAACCCGCAGCAACGGATACCGGTTGCAGGTTCCAACAGAGACCGGTGACGAAGAGTGCCGCTACTTGTGAAGAGTAAATCTATACGATAAAATTAGTAAGGCACTATTGAAAAATCATACGCAGGAAGGTATCTAAAAACATGCTTCAGGAAAGTATCTCAGTAATTCTTCCAGCTTTCAACGAAGAGGAGAATATCGAACGATCGGTAAAGATGTCGCTGGAGACGATGTCCCGCTATTTCAGGGAAGTGGAGATCATACCGGTAAACGACGGCAGCGCGGATTCCACCGGTTCTCTGATCGATCTATCGGCAAAAAAGGACCCCCGAGTACGACCGGTCCATCATCCGGTCAACAAGGGCTACGGTGCGGCACTCCGCTCCGGGTTTGAAGCTGCTACCGGCGAACTGGTATTCTTCACCGATGCGGATAATCAGTTCGATCTTGACGAGATAACCCTGCTGATCGACAAACTGAATGAAGCGGACATGGTCATCGGATACAGGATTCGCCGCAGCGATCATTTCATGCGTACGGTCAACGCTTCACTTTACAAAATGCTGATACGCATTCTCTTCGGGCTGAAAGTCCGGGATATAGATTGCGCCTTTAAACTTTTTCGGCGCAGCCTGCTGGAGGGACTCCGACTGGAATCAGACGGTGCACTCATCAGTGCCGAGTTGCTTATCAAGGCCATGATGTCCGGCTGCAGCATGATTCAGGTGGGCGTTCATCACTTCCCACGCCTGGCAGGAGAGCAGACTGGAGCCAATCTCAAGGTTATCCTGAAAGCATTTATCGAAATATTCAAGTTCTACGGTAAGCTCAAGCATTCACCCATAACCCGCCGATCCGCTAAATGCGCCGCCGGCGAGAAAGGCTGATGATGAACGACAGGCACAAAGGCACAAAGGCCAGCCTTCGCCTGAAGGCTACGGCGCGGCAGGCACAGAGGCACAAAGAGTACGGGGCTGCTCTCCATAGCAGAAGTACAGCTACTGCTGCGGAGGATGGGTCCGTTTATACAGCATTACGGACCTGGGGTGGTTCCGCAATCCGCAATCCGCAATCCGCATTCGTTCTATGGGCTGTCGTTCCGGTATTAGCGATCATACTGCTTCTCAATCTGGGCGCTACTACTTTATTCGATATGGATGAACCCACTTACGCCCAGATAACAAGGGAGATGGTCAGAACGGGGGATTGGATAACGCTCCACTTCAACGGGCTGCCATGGTTCGATAAGCCGCCCCTCTTCTTCTGGCTGGCAGGTACTTCATACAAGCTCTTCGGTTTCAATGAATTTGCCGTTCGTCTGCCGTCGGTTCTGGCTGCGTTGGGAACGCTGGTAACGACATATCTTATGGGCTGCGCTTATTTCGGCAGCCGCCGTCAGGGGCTGAAGGCCATGCTCGTCCTGGCCGGATGCCTGCAGTTCTATGCCATCGCCCGCATGGCGGTGGTGGATATGCTGCTGACGCTCTTTATCACGCTTGCAATCTACTCTTTCCTGTTATGGCTCCAGGGAAGACAAAACGCCATATTACTGGGTTACGCCGCCATGGCGCTGGCCACTCTGACCAAGGGACCGGTAGGCGCACTTATACCTGCAGCCGTAGTCTTTATCTACCTCTGCCTGAAGCGCCGGCCACTGGATATCTTTCGTCTGAAGCTCCTGCCCGGATTGTGTATCTATCTTCTCCTGGCCGCGCCGTGGTATCTGGCAGAGTATCATCTGTACGGCAAAGGCTTCACGGATGCCTTTTTCGGCTATCGTACATTCACCAGATATGTGCAGCCCCTGGAGCAGCAGAGCGGCCCCATATACTTCTACCTTGTTTTCCTGCTGATAGGTCTCTTTCCATGGTCTCTCTTTCTGCCTGGTGCCTTTAAAACTTTCATTAAATCTAAAAGGGATCCGCTTCCCCTTGTCTGGGCAGGCTTCGTTTTTCTCTTCTTTACCGGAGCCGCCACCAAGCTTCCCAATTATATGCTGCCGCTGTATCCGGCTCTGTCACTGATCATCGCCGGCATATGGCCGGAACGCAAACTACTGGATATCAAAGGACGGCGGCAGGCCTACGCCGGAGCTGCAGCCTTGATGCTGGCTTCCGCCCTGCTGATGTGGGGTATCATCCAGCTTGCTCATGCCAAGCTGGACCCGACAGTAGCTGCCAATCAGATCAAGCGGGTGCTGCCGGTACTGATGGTGTTACCGGCAGGCTTCGTCGTCTCCTGCTTTGCGGCTGCATTGAAGAGAGAGGGTTCAATCATCTACAAGGGAGTTGCCTTAACGGCATTGTCATTTGTATTGCTGCTGGGACTACTGATCTTTCCGGCGCTGAATGTCACCAAGCCCCTTCCGGGCTTGGCCGTGCAGGCCTCTCATATGCTGCCGCCCGGGGCTCCGCTATACAGCTACGGCTTGTACAACGCCAGTATAACCTACTATTCCGATCATAGTATGATCCGTCTGAATTCGACCGATGAATTGTCAGCAGTTCTGAAGCGGGAAGAGAGCATGTTGATGCTGGTTAAGCAGAAAAGTTACAGCAGGTTTCCAGAGCATATCAAGGATAGATTCAAAATCACGGCATCTAAAGGAAGTACGCTGTTACTTAAGAAATCAGAAGGCAGTCGCCCGTAACGCTTGAGCGCCAGCCGTTACCAGGCATAAAAAAGGGCCTCGGCGAGGCCCCTGAGTTACTTAAGGGAAAGGTAAGATTAGCCTTCCATGGCGGATGCCGTCTCCTTTAATTGCTTGATTATCGGTATATGTTGAGGGCATTTGGGTTCGCATTGTCCACATTCGATGCAGGCCGATGCCCTTCTATCTTCCTCTTTCTCAGGCTTGTAGAGTTCGCCGTATCTTTCGGCAGCCAGATTTCGGAGGCCGTAGGCTCTATCCATATTCATAGCCGCAAAATTTGCCGGTATATCGACGCCGTTAGGGCAAGGCATGCAGTAATTGCAACCGGTGCAGTAGAGATCGGATAACCGCTTCAGATCTTCCACCAATTCCGATACTCGTCCGTATTCCCCAACTGTCATCGGTTGCTCGCGTGAAGCTGCCGCGATATTCTCCTCCAGCATCTGCATGCTCCCCATCCCCGACAGAGCCAGGTCGACATCGGGATTGGATAGGACAAAGCGCATAGCCAATTCCGGCGTGCTCAATACGCCAGGCAATGCTCCCATAAGTTTTTCGGACGGATGTACAAGCCGTCCTCCGGCTACGGGCCCCATGACGACTATGCCTACACCTCTGGAGCGCGCGTAAGAGATGGCGTCTTCGTTGCTGCGATCCAGCAGATTGTATTGAAGAGTTATCACCTCGAACTCCCCGGTATCGATAAGCTTTACCAGATTCTCCGGAGTATCGTGAAAAGAGATGCAGAAATGCTTGAAAAGGCCTTCGTCATATGCCCTGCGGGCAGCTTTGCCAAGACCGCCGGGAACATCATACTTCTCCGTATATATCTGCCAGTTCATACCATGAACCACACAGTAACAATCGATATAATCGATACCCATCCTTGATAGCGACTGATCGAGCGTGCTTCTCCATATCTCGGGCGATGCATGATCCCAGACAGGGTTCTTGGTGGAAATATATACTCTGTCTCGCAGGCCTTGCAAGGCTTCACCCAGGACCGCCTCGCTCTGTCCGTTGCAATAGCCGACGGCTGTATCGAAATAATTCACCCCGATCTCGACCGCCCGCCTGAGCATCGGGACGGCCTCGTCTCTGTTTATATCGTTCCCGGACATGGGTAGACGCATCGTCCCGAACCCCAGCCTGGATACCTTTATGCCTGTTCTACCAAGCTTGGTGTAGCGCAAAATACCAGCTCCTTATTTATTATTCTCCCCCCAAAAGTTCGAGAATCTCATCGGTTTTCTCCTTTAGCAACTCCCGGTCGCCGCGCGTTTCCACGTTAAGCCGTACTACCGGTTCCGTATTGGACATGCGCAGATTGAAACGCCAGCAGTCGAACTCCAGACCGATGCCGTCCGTCCGGTCTATATGCAGGCTCCCCGGCCCGTATATTTCAAGAACTCTGTTTATGGCTGCGGCCGGATCAGCAATGCGCCTGTTTATCTCACCGCTTACAGGATAGCGTTTCTCACGCTCGGCCACAAGCTCGGATAATTTTCGGCCGCTGCCGCTCATTATTTCCAGCACTATCAGCCAGGGGATCATGCCGCTGTCGCAGTAGGCGAAATCCTTGAAATAGTGGTGCGCCGACATTTCACCGCCGTAAACAGCGTCTTCCGCCCGCATACGCTCTTTCATGAATGCATGCCCGGTCTTGTTCTGTACGGGTATGCCTCCGGCCTCCCTGACGATCTCTATGGTATTCCAGGTCAATCGTGGATCGTGGATGATCCCGGCACCCGGATGACGTTTCAACATCTGAGAAGCCAGCAGACCCACCACATAATATCCTTCCAGAAAATCGCCGTTCTCATCAAAGAAGAAACAGCGATCGTAATCGCCGTCCCAGGCTATGCCTATATCCGCTTTCTCCCGCCTGACCGTTTCCGCCGTGGTTTTGCGATTTTCCGTCAACAGCGGGTTGGGTACGCCGTTGGGGAAAGCTCCGTCAGGTGTAAAGAGGAGTTTGATGAACTCGCAGGGCAGGTATTTCTCCAGAGCGTCCATGACTATGCCGGCTCCGCCGTTGCCGGCATTGCAGACAACTTTGAAGGGTTTGATGTTGTCGACATCGATGAAGCTGAGCAGGCGCTGGATGTAGTCGGACATGATATCCACCTTCTCTACACGTCCCTCCGCTTGACCTGTCACCTCTTTGCCGGCAATCACCAACGCCTCGATCTCTTTGAGGCCGGAATCACCGCTTATGGGCTTGGACTGTTCTCTCACCAGCTTCATACCGTTATAATCGGCCGGGTTATGGCTGGCCGTGACCATAATCCCTCCGTCCAGCTTCAGATGGTCCGTGGCAAAGTATATCTGCTCCGTCCCGCAAAGCCCTATATCCACAACATCGACTCCGGCCCTCACAAGTCCCCGGGTCAATGCCGCAGCCAATGCAGGGCTGGAGAGACGAATATCATACCCGACAGCCACTTTGCCGGGCTGCAGCAGAGAAGCATATGCCTGCCCGATACGGTAAGCCATCTCCTCGTTCAATTCGTCCGGCACCCTGCCGCGTATATCATATGCCTTGAATGACGCAATCTTTGTAGTGTTCATCGTTTCCTCCCTCTGTTATCAGCTTTTTAGCACATTAGCTTCATAGCCTTTTAGTAATACTCCGGCGGGCTGTTAACGCCTGGTGATTTCGTTCTGCTAAACTGCTAAACTGCTAAACTGCTAAAAGCTAAATAGCTTTATAGTAATATTCCGGCAGGCTATTAACGCCTGGTGATTTCGTTCTACTAAACTGCTAAACTGCTAAAAGCTAAATAGCTTTATAGTAATATTCCAGCAGGCTATTAACGCCTGGTGATTTCGTTCTGCTAAACTGCTAAACTGCTAAACTGCTAAAAGCTAAATAGCTTTATATGCAGCCTGTGGCCCAAGCTTATATATTACCTAATGCCCGCCATTAAAACAACCTGTCACATACAAATCATACCTTGCAAGCAAATAGGTCGTGCGCCTGAGCCATAAACGCAGCCATTCTGGCATCTCTTCCGGCATCGACAAAGCCGTCGTAATCCAGGCTGAGAAACGGTATGCCGTCATGGCGACGACGCAGCTTGTGTCCGAGCGATGCAGCGATGTTCCCCGGCATGCAATTGAACGGTATCACGCTTATCACTCCGGCCAGGCCGCGCCGGGCGAAATCCTCTGCTTTTCCCATGCTGCAGATGGCTTCACCACCTATGGTCTTATGCAGATAATGGGAACCGTTGGCGATGACCTCCAGCGACGAAATATCATCAAGACCTTCCATATACGGGAGAGTGGCCTGGAAGAGCTTGTGCTCATCTCTGGCTGCAATGCGCGCCAGCATGTTCTTGGATATGCCGCTCTTAAGATCTTCCCATTTCCAGGTATCCCTGAACGCATCGAGATGAAGTATACCGCCGATCAGATTGGAATAGCCGAAAAATTCCGTAAGCGGTGCCAGCCAGGCTTCTCCTCCGGCTCTCTCTATCTTGCGTATGATATCCTGATTGGCACGGCTATGGATGCGAACGTAGAATTCCCCCACAACTCCTATCAACGGCCGCTCGTGATGATCGCAAATAGAGACGAATTCATCCCTGGCTGAACGCAGAAGATCGGTCAGAAGATCCAGATGATTGCCGTTCAGCAACCGCATCCGGCCGGCCGCGCCGGATATGCGGCGACGCTGCCGCGGCAGTAAATCGCAGAGAGTCCTGACATAGCGTTCGAATACGGCATCCACCGTGCCCGCCTCGCGTTCATAGGGACGGGCGTGGTGCAGCATCTTCTCCAGCATGTCATGCGTCACCAGTGCATCCCAGGCCAGTATTGACATATCGATACCGTAGCCGGCATCATAATTGTTATTGCCCAGCGTCACCATGTTGACTGATTCAAGTCCCAGCCTGGCCAGTATATCCTTCTGAAGCATATAATACATGCCGTAGCGGCAGGGACCTTCCGAAAAGCCCTGAAAGAAAGCATCCTTATGCGGATCGAAATCCGGTTGCATAGTTCTCTCGATTATATCCTGCGTCGTATAAAGCATGGGCACACAGACATCTTCGGAGATATGACGTCGTGCCAGATTC
>JAQVUQ010000482.1 GCA_028699365.1 bacterium
CGAGGTTTATGACGAATCTTTAGAGAAAATACAGGCGCTTATCCGTAAACTGGACGATCTTATCGCTTCGGCCGACAAAGGGCGCATATTGCAGGATGGAGCAGCCCTGGCTATCGTCGGCAAGCCCAACGTCGGCAAGTCAAGTTTGCTGAACAGGCTTCTCCGGGAAGCACGGGCCATTGTCACGGAGATTCCGGGAACTACCAGAGACGTTGTGGAAGCCCTGGCCAATATAGGCGGGGTACCGGTAAGAGCGTTCGATACGGCAGGAATACGCCCCACTACGGATATGGTGGAGCGCATCGGCATCGAGCGGGCCAGAGATGTCATATTGCAGGCGGATATCCTGCTCGTTATTCTGGACGGATCACAACCGCTTACCGAGGAAGACCGTCTTCTGATATCCGAGTGCTCTCAAAAAAGAGCCATCCTGGTTGTAAACAAGATCGATCTGCCTCAGCTCACTGATGAAGCTTCTCTGGCGGGGCTGATGCCCGGAGCACCGTTGGTGCGGATATCATCCCTTACGGGTGAAGGTCTGCCGGAATTGGAGGAAGAGATTGCCGCCATGCTTCTGGGGGGCGAGATCCTGGTGGAGAGTATAACCGTAGCCAATCTCCGGCAGGTACAGGCGCTGGCCGGAGCGGCCGCAGCGCTACGAGCCGGAAGAGAGGCGGTTATAGACGGGCAGCCGGCAGAGATAACAGCGGTTGATCTGCGCGACGCCGCGGATGCCCTGGGGGAGATTACAGGAGAAACTACTACGGAGGATGTAATAGATAAGATATTCTCCGATTTCTGCATAGGAAAATAACCATGATTTATGAAAAAGCATACGATGTCATCGTTATAGGCGCCGGTCATGCCGGATGTGAAGCAGCGCTGTCTTCGGCCAGAATGGGGTGCGAGACCCTTCTGCTGACCATCAATCTCGACAGTATCGCCCTTATGCCTTGCAACTGCTCTATCGGAGGACCGGCCAAGGCGCATCTTGTCAGAGAGATCGATGCTCTGGGCGGGGAAATGGGTCGCAACACGGATAAGAGCTTTACGCATATCAGGATGCTTAATCACAGCAAAGGCCCGGCGGTGCAATCTCTGAGGGCGCAGGCGGACAAGAAGTATTACCAGATGGAGATGAAACGCACCCTTGAGTCTCAGGACCGGCTGGACATCAAGCAGGCCATGGTGGAAGAGATCCTCTGCGACGGCGCCGCCGTAACCGGCATCAGGGTGCAAACCGGGATGGAATACCGCAGCCGGGCTGTGGTCGTAGCTGCAGGCACCTTTATGGAGGGTTTGATCCACATCGGCGAGGCGTCCTTTGCCGCCGGGCGTGCCGGGGAGTTTCCCTCCATCCATCTGGCGCAGAACTTGAGGCAACTCGGCTTCAGCCTGGGACGGCTGAAAACCGGTACCACTCCCAGAATCGATGCCGGCACGATTGATTTTTCTCAGGGAGAGGTTCAGCCATCAGAGGATGTGCCCCTGCCCTTCTCGTATACTACCGGGCCCATTTCCGGCCGCGGACGCTTATCCTGCTGGCTGATGGAGACAAACGAGCGGACGCACCGGATAATTCGCGATAATTTGGATCGCTCTCCCCTCTTTTCAGGCCGGATCAAGGGCATAGGCCCACGCTACTGTCCCTCTATAGAGGATAAAGTCGTTCGTTTTCCGGATAAAGACCGGCACCATGTGTTTTTGGAAATGGAAGGCTGGAATACCAGCGAGGTCTATCTGCAGGGTTTGGCCACATCTTTGCCGGAAGACGTTCAGGTCGATGTCGTGCGCAGCATAAGAGGCCTGGAGAAGGCAGAGATAATGCGTCCCGGCTATGCGATAGAGTATGATTTCCTGCCGCCTGTCCAGCTCTTCCCTACGTTGGAGACCAAGCTGATCAAAGGTCTTTATACGGCCGGGCAGATAAATGGGACGTCCGGCTATGAGGAAGCGGCGGCACAGGGTATTATGGCCGGAATTAATGCCGGCGCTGCCGTCAAGGGACTGCCGCCCTTGATTCTGTCGCGCTCAGAGGCCTATATCGGTGTACTGATAGATGATCTTGTCACCAAGGGTACTGAAGAGCCCTACCGGATGCTTACCTCCAGGGCCGAATACCGTCTGATCCTGCGCCAGGGAAACGCCGATCTGCGCCTGACGGAAAAAGGTTACGACTATGGACTTATTCCGGAGGACCGGTATCAGCGGTTCGTATTGCGACGAGAGATGATCGAGTTGGAAGCGGCCCGGCTCAGGGAGACCCGATTGCGTCCGACTGAGGATGTACAGCGCCGGCTGCGGGAACTTGGCAGCGAGGAACTGGGAAAAGTAGTCGGCCTGGCTGACATTCTCAAGCGACCGGATATGACCTACCTGTCACTGGCATCTCTCGATACAGAGCGCCCGGAGCTTCCCTCCGATGTGGTAAACGAAGTGGAGACAGAGATAAAATATGAGGGCTATATAGAGAAGCAACGGCATCAGGTAGAGCATTACCAGCGACTTGAATCCAGGCTTGTTCCCGAAGATACCGATTATGATGCCATCCCCAGTCTGTCACGCGAGGGCCGGGAGAAACTGAAGAGCATCCGTCCCCTGTCGGTGGGGCAGGCGTCGAGGATTTCCGGGCTTACTCCGGCTGATATCGCCGTGCTTATCGTCTATCTGGAGCAGAAGCGACTACGCAGCCTGCGGCAAAGGGAGCAGATATCATGAAAGAGCATAGAGATTTTTTGGTATCGGCGGCCGGCAAGCTCGGTATTTCTCTGTCTGATGAGGCGACGACCAGGCTTTTGCACTACGCTGCCGAACTGGAGCGATGGAACAGAGTCTATAACCTGACGGGTGCCGATGGT
>JAQVUQ010000047.1 GCA_028699365.1 bacterium
AGGCCGTAACCGATACGGTCAAGGCCAGCAACTTCGCGGCCGGCAATATGACGCCTAACCGTGGAGTGTTAGTAGGCAAGCCGGGCGGGACGGTATATGCCGAGGCACTGGCAGAGAGCGGCAAGAGCTACATCGTCTATCTATGGGGCAGTGTGAGCGGAGGTAACCTGACCATGAACTTGCCGGCAGGGACGTATGATGCCAGATGGATCAATCCCGGGAATGGGCAGACGGTGAAGACGCAGACGGTCAGCGGCAGCAGTGCGGCCGCCATAGCCTCACCCGCCTTCTCCGAGGATATGGCCCTTTTATTGCGCTCTTCAAGCGCGGTTCAAAGTTCAAGGTTCACGGGTCAAGGTTATCAGGCTAACGCTCTTCAGCCTTCAGCCTTCAGCCTTCAGCCTGCCGCCCATGGCAGTGCGATGGGCGGCTAACATGAAGATACTCATGGTCAGTGGTGTTTATAAAGGCGATAAGAGCGGGGTGGCGGATTACTGCGGGCATCTTGTCGATCATCTGCGTCTGCAGGGGATAGACGTCGGAGTCGCGGCCCCGACCATCCAACCCTTGCACGGTTGGGGGGCGGAATCGCTCCGTTGCGTCATGGAGACCCTGCGTGCCTTCGATCCGGGTATCGTTCATCTGCAGTATCAGACGGATATCTACGGTGCTACCCTGTTTCCGATGCGCCTGGCCGGTATGGTGCACAGAGCCGGTATACCTTTGGTCGTAACCTTTCACGATACTCACGGTCCTTTTCTCTTCCCCAAGGCAGGAAGACTGAGAAAGCTCCCGTTGCGCGGGTTTATCGATAATGCCTCCTCGCTGATAGTCAGCAATGAAGGAGATCTTGCCGAATTGCAGCGGCTCTCTTCTTCGCCTCCGGCGACCACGCTTATTCCGGTAGGGCCGGGAATTATACCGGTGGATATTTCGGGAGATGAGAGCGCTTCTCTGCGACAGGGTATCGGTGCAACGGATGCGGCCCTCATAGGTCATTTTGGCTTTATCCACAAGGCCAAGGGACTCGAGGTTCTGTTGCACTCCTTCTCACTGGCTGCACGACGGCTGGGCGATTGCCGTCTGGTCATTATCGGCGGCCTGGACTGGAAAGGCGAACTGGCAGGCTATAAGAGGGAGCTGGAGGACTATGCCCGGAAGATCGGGATATACGAGAGGCTAGTCTGGCTTCCCACTATGCCGGAGAGGGAGGCGTCAGGATACCTTCATATTTGCGACCTGATGGTAATGCCTTACGAGGACGGCGCCAGCGGCAGGAGAAGCAGTCTGTTTACGGCCCTGGCGCACGGCGTACCGGTTATAACCACTTGCGGCAGGAATATATTCTCCGGTTTCTTTCACCAGGAGAATTTATGGTTGACGGACGGATCGCCGGAAGAGATTGCCGAAGGTATTGTAAAGCTGCTTACAGACGCCTCTGCCAGAAGGAGAATCTCGGAAGGCGCGCTTAAGCTGGCTGAACGATTCTCCTGGGAGCGCATAGCCGGAGAGCATGCCCGTATATACCAGGCGCTGGTAAGTTGATCGGCATGATTGCTCCGGCCGTGAACGGCCGGACTTCACAACGCATAAAGGACAATTGCCCCAATAGTATGCAGTAACTGTCACGGCATATTAGCAAGCTATTCTTTGGCATCATAATTGTATTTAATAACGTTGAACCGCGCTCGAAGAGTGCAATAAGGAGGCTTGCATGGGAATCCCGAAACCAACAACCAACAACCAACAACTAACAACTACCGCCAAAGGCGGTGCCTCAGATGTCTTCGCCCGCCAGATATAATTATGCACTGTTGCTGATAACGGTTCTGGCCGCTGTTATCCGCCTGTTGACCATGCAGAACATGAGCGTGTGGTTCGATGAAGCCGTCAGTCTGCTGATAGCCAGGAATTCCGTCTGGCAGATCGTGACCGGGGCACCCGGCGTGACTGTAAATCCACCGCTCTATTATGTTCTCCTGCATCTGTGGAATCAGGTCGCAGGCGGTGAGACGGGAGGCCGTCTCCTGTCAATCCTTTTCGGACTGGCCGGCGTCATCACGGTCTATCTGCTGGCCCTGAGGCTTATGGGCAGGAAGATCGCCCTGCTGACGGCGCTTATCTTCGCCGTCTCTCCTTTTCAGGTTTACTACTCGCAGGAATTGAGGATGTACTCTCTTCTTACTTTCTTTTCACTGGGAATCATATACAGCACGATCGGAGTATTGCAACGTGACCGCGCCGCCGATTGGGTCGGGCTGGCGCTCTTCTCTCTGGCCGGTATGTATACTCATTATTTCACCGCTCCGGTTCTGGCTGTGAGTATCGGCCTGATACTGGCGATTGCATACCGGCGACGAGGCACAGTTGCTAAAACGGCTATTGTCTGCATTGCCGTGGCTGTGCTGTTTGCACCATGGGTGCCCAGCTTCATGAACAACACCGGGGAGATCTATACAGCCAAATCAGCTAATGTCACTGAAGTGCATTCAGATATCGGCCTGACTCTGTCCCTGCTGGGTACGTTGAAAAGCTTCAGCATCGGCAATGAGCAGACCATCTCCTTTGCCGATTATCCCAGAGCCTATTTTATCATCGTTCCGGCTTGTCTGCTCTTTACATTTCTTTTTATCATGGGAATGACACTGGGGCCACACCGAAAGAAAGCTGTCCAGGCAAGTATGTACATCTTCATTCCGATCGTCATGACGATACTGGTATCGGCAAGAATGGATGTTTATCTGAACCGTTATCTTATTATCTGTACAGGACCGTTCTACCTGGTAGTTGCCCGGGGGCTGTCGCTGTTGTCCGGACGAAGACGTCTCTTTACCGTTCTGACAGCTCTTCTGGTTGCACTGTCGCTGGCGGCCAATTTTAACCGGAGCCTGAATCCGGATTACCGGCGTGAAGAGTTTCGCCAGGCAGCCCTCTACGTGGCCCGGAATGCGCGCCCGGGCGACAAAGTGTCGCATCCGTCGATGTTCACACTCTATCCGTTCCTGGAGTATGGCGGCAAGATAACGGATGAATATCTCTTTATAGAGAGGGATGTTTCTGCCAGAATACAAGGGCTCATACCTTATAAGACGATAATTCCCACGGAGCTTGCCAAAGGGCGAATCTGGTGGGTCATGCCGGTAAATACTGGAAAAATTCAATCGAAGATGCCCTGGTATCATCTGCCGCAGCAGGATTATTCCAACTCGCTGGAAGCAATCAAGCAAAGAGGATTCGAGGAAGTGGAACAACAGGACTTCAGAGGAATAAGGGTTATACTGCTGAGAAAGATGGAGGCATGTATATGACCATGTCATCGATCGCCGGAGCATTTGACGGGACAATGGGGAAAACACGAGTGTATAGAGCGCTCCTGCTATCCGGATTGGCCGTTGCATCACTCTTTTCATCCGTACTGGCGCTGGCCGGGACAAAGACAGCCGTGCTTGCGGCCGTTGCTCTATTCGGACTGCTGCTGCTGCTGTATGGATCTCTGTTCAGACCCTGGGGCGTGATTGCCTTTATCTTTATCTTTGCCTCCTTTGAGGGATTCATCAAACACAAGATGGGCTACGCTCTGCTGACTTATGTTTTCAAGGACGCCATTATGCTGGCGCTGATGTCCGTCTGGCTGCTTAAGGCGCTGACGGGAAGGCATGGAGCATACCGGCGGACGCCGCTGGATATGACTATCACACTCTTCACGATCGTCTGCCTGATACAGGTTTTCAATCCCAACTTCGAGAACTGGATTATCAGTATCGCCGGCATCAAAGTGCATTTGGTCTACGTGCCGTTATACTATATGGGATACTATCTTCTGCAGGATCGCCTCTGTCTGACGAGACTGGCCCGTCTGTTTGCCGCACTGGTCGTCATCATGGGTGTTTACGGTATTGTCCAGTATCTGCAGGGACCGGAAAGCGTCAGCAATCTGGGTCCCTCTTTTGCTGAAATCGTGCGCCGCGATACCTGGTGGGCCGGCACCAAGCATTATTTCCGCCCCATGTCCTTTGCCGCCACCGGAGGTCTGGCCAGCTCCTTCTATATGATAGGCTTCCCTTTTGTGGCCCTGTCAGCCATCCTCAGCCGGCAACGCTGGGAAAAAGCGCTGTGGGGAGTGTCTCTGCTGGCGTTGACCGTGGCGCTGGTATTGACCGGCGTGCGCAGTTCACTGCTGACTCTTATGGTGGCAGGTATCCTGATGAGCCTTATCTTCAGCCGCAGAATGCTTCTTCCATTGGCGATAGTGATTTTCATCGGTATTGCTGTCAGCATGAACCTGGGTGGAGGGCAGATCGGGCATCGTATGGCCTCTATGAGCAATCCTTATCAGAGCTTCATGACCAACCGTATGCGGTTCATTACCGTCGTTCCCGAGCTGGTTGCCAATTACCCGGTAGGGATGGGGCTGGCCAGGACCGGAGCTGCTGCCGGGGCGCTTTCCAAGTTTTTTCCTGACTACGATAGAATGACGCTCGACAACTATCTCAGTTCCATGGTCTTCGAGACATCCCTGCTGGGCGCTTCCCTCATACTGGCCGTATTCCTCATCATCCTATACCAGGGTGCCGTTATTATCAGGAGGTCTTCAGGTGAAGCCAGGGCCGTGGCCATGGCTCTCTACACGGTTCCTCTATCTATCTTCATAGCCGGTTTTTCCGGTCCTACGCTGACGATATCGCCGCACAATATATATTTCTGGCTATCGGCCGGTCTGTTGCTGAAACTGCCGCACATATATGCCGCACTGGGCGCTGAGAGCGCCCAGTGCGGCAGTCTGAAGTCTGAAGTCTGAAGGAGAACGCTCAAGTGTAAACTGATAGCTTTAAGGCTGAGAAGTAGCCTTGAATGGACTGAAGACTTAAGAAGAATGCCCGAGCGTAAACTACTTCAGTCTTCAGACTTCAGGCTAAAAAGCTAGTAATGGGAGGCATAATGAAAGTCTTGATGATCAGCCATGCCGGGGTTATAGATGAGAACAGGCGCCGGCTATATATCATGCTGGAACGCTACCCCGGCCTGGAGATGGCTCTGATGACCCCCGCAGTCTGGCATGAGAAGGATCTCAAACGTGTCTATGAGGCCGGGAGCGTCCGTGGCCAGGACCGCGCCGTAGCCGAAGGCGGAGGTCTGAGGTTGATAAAGGGCGATTTATACAACAACGGCAATATCAACATGCACTGGTACCGTAGCGGTCTGAGGGAGGCTCTGGATGATTTTGAACCGGATATATTGCATGTCGAGGAAGAACCGTACAGCCTTGCCTCCTTCCAGGCTGTACGTATGTCGTCCGGCAGGAAGATTAAAATCATTGCCTTCAGTTTCCAGAATATTTTCAAACGATACCCCTGGCCGTTCCGGGCAATAGAGAGATATGTGCTGGAGCGGACCGATTATGTCATCGCGGGTAATGCTGAAGTTATGGCCGTGCTGAGGCGGAAGGGATATTCCGGTCCAGCCCGGGTCGTGCCTCTGGGTGTGGATACGAGCGTCTTCAGGGCGCAAAGGAGAACCGACCCGGTGCCACAGGATGGAAGTTGCACGATAGGTTATATGGGCAGGTTTATCCCGGGCAAGGGCCTTTACGTTCTCCTTAAAGCAATGACTGAGGTGAGTGACGATATCAGGCTGCGGCTCATAGGCGGAGGTCCTGAAGAGGCAGGGTTGAGACGGGCAGTTGAAGAGATGGGGCTTTCTGAGCGGGTACGGTTTTTTGATTTGCTTCCCCATAGCGAGGTGCCCGGTTGTATGCGGCAACTGGACGCTTTTATCCTGCCTTCACTGACTATGCCTAACTGGAAAGAGCAGTTCGGCCGGGTGCTGGTGGAGGCCATGGCCTGCGGCGTGGTGCCTGTAGGTTCTTCTTCGGGAGAGATTCCTAACGTTATCGGGCCGGCGGGACTGGTATTCCGCGAAGGAGATCATCACGACCTGGCAGCTAAAATACGGCAGCTCTTTTCCGATAAGGCTCTCCGGTCGGAATTGGTGAACAGGGGACGTCGTCGGGCCGAAGAGATGTTCTCATGGGAAAGCGTGGCTGCGCACACTTACGGCATTTATGCGGAATTGAGCGGGGAAGGTACACCTGATGCCTGACAAAACCGGTAAGACCGATGGTCCTTTCCGAATAGCCATGCTCCACGTCGACCTGCCGACTACCTCCAGAGGCGGTGTGGCCTGGCAGGTTCATTATCTATCTAATGCCCTGGCGCGCCGTGGTCATGAGGTGACGGTTTTCGGCCTTGACGATCCTCCGGCCAACGCTTTATACGGCGCATGCAAAGTGTCGTTGCCGGAGCGGGTATACCGGAGCCGCCTGCTCCGGCTCTATCTCTTCTCGCTCTTTGCCGCCGGACAGGATTACTCCGGCTATGATTTGATTCACGCACACGGCGACAACCACTTCTTCTTTACCAGAAATATACCGCTGCTGCGCACGTTCAACGGCACAGCTCTCAATGAAGCCTTGACCAGCACCTCGTTGAAACGTGCGCTGGTCCAGTTCAGTCTGTATCCGCTGGAGATACTTTCCGCCATAACTTCCGACAGGGCTGTAGGCATCTCCAGAGCCACCAACCGTTATCTGCCCTTTGTCAGGGAGGTGGTCTGCTGCGGTGTAGACCAGACCCTGTTTCATCCGGGTGAGAAGAGTGAACAGCCTTCGATACTCTTTGTCGGCACTCTTCACGGCAGAAAGAGAGGCGATCTGCTGGTTGAGGCTTTCAACAGGCTTGTCAGGCCTGCTGTCCCCCAGGCCGAACTCTGGATGGTCTGCGATGAGGAAACGGCCGGGGAAGGCATAAAGTGGTACGGCAGGGTATCCAGCCAGGTACTGGCCGGACTTTACCGTTCAGCCTGGGTTTTCTGTCTGCCCAGCCGTTACGAGGGCTTTGGGGTTCCATATATAGAATCTATGGCCTCCGGGACGCCGGCTGTGGCTACATACAATCCGGGCGCCTGCGAGGTGCTGGGACGGAATCGCTGGGGTATAGTCAGCCGGGATGCAGCGTTGGGAGAAACGCTGACAGGTCTGCTTATCGATAAGGCAAAGCGCAGGCGTCTGGCCGAATCAGGGCTGAAACGCGCCGCTTTCTTCTCCTGGGATAGAACGGCCGAACGCTACGAACGCATATACAGTCAGATGGTCAAAGGTGAAAAACGATGAAGACAATTCTCTTTCTTGACCATGTCAGCGTGCTGGGCGGAGGCGAGATAGTGCTGCTCAACCTGATACGCGGATTGGATAGCGCTAGTTATCGTACAGTGCTGGCTGTTCCTCCCGGTTTGCTGGCAGAGCGGGCCGCTGCGGCCGGGGCCGATATTGTGGAGATTAATCTGCCCGGTCTCTTCGATCTGCACAAGGAGGAGAGAAGCTGGACCAGCCTGTTAAAAGCAGGCAGGGATTATCTGCAGGCATTGAACTCTCTAGGCCGTATGTTGTCCCGGGTAAAACCGGATATACTGCATACCAACTCCAACAAGGCGCATATACTCAGCCGTGCCGCTGCCGTGAGAGGCATACCGGTTGTCTGGCATATGCACGATCTGCTGGCCCCGGAGTTCTTTACCCGGCAGCAGGCAAGGTTACTGCTCTACAACGCCCGCCGCTACGCATCACGAATTATCGCCGTTTCTCAGTCTGTAAGCGTACCCCTGATAGACGGAGGAGTATCCCCGGACAGCATACGCGTCGTTTACAACGGCTGTGCCGATAATAGGGGTCAACTCTTTACACTTGACACATGTGTCAAGTGTAAAGAGTTGACCCCATGGTTCGAGCCCGGGCGTTTCAAGCATGTTATCGGCATGGCGGGGCGCATATCTCCGTGGAAGGGGCAGAATATCTTCCTGGAAGCCGCTTCGCGACTGAGAAGAGAGGATATTCTGTTTCCCGTTATCGGAGGAGTTCTGTTCGGCGAAGATGATTACCTTCGACGTCTTCAGGAGATGACCTCGGAATTGAGATTGGAAGAACAGGTTCTGTTTACGGGATATCTTCCCGATATGTCCTCCGTCTACAGTTCGCTTGATATTTCCGTCCATGCCTCCATCCTGCCTGAACCGTTCGGACTGGTGGTGGCTGAAAGTATGCTGGCGGGGTGTCCCGTGATAGCCTCCGATTCCGGCGGGCCTGCCGAAATGATCGCTGACGGGGTAGACGGACTGCTCTTCAGGACCGGCGATCCCGGGTCCCTGGCAGAGCAGATGTCGTGGATGCTTAATCACCCGGATGAGGCCGGGGATATGGGAGAGAACGGGCGCCGAACGGCTTTAAATCGTTTCACGGTCGACAGGATGGTGGCCGATATAGAAAAAATCTATGGTGAATTACTCTAATGCGGAACCCGCATTCAGCATTTGAAAGAGGTGATCGATCTTGCGGATAATGATGCTGGGAGATGCCGTCTATCCTGATAAAGTCGGAGGCAGTTGGCGTTTTCTGCATGATATGGCTGAAGGGCTCTCGTCCCGCGGGCACAGAGTCGACGTCCTGGTGCCTAAAGCGTCTCCCGGTCTGCCTGAGAGACAGCTCCTGGACGGATTTACGCTTTGGCGCTATGGCGGCGGTGATAAAAGCTCGCTGAGCCAGTTGCGTCTGGCCATGGCTCTGCGGCGACTGATGCAGGATCTGGGCAAAGAGCAATGGGATCTCATCAACTATCATTTTGCCTGGCCGGCTGCCGCATCCATCCCTATGCCTGAAGCATCCCTGATGAGCGTGCCTCTGGTGTATACTTTCCAGGGGCCGTGGTGTGAGGAGTACATCGCCACTCTCAGGGGATCCGGCGTGAAGCCGTGGCAGAACGCCAGGGTGCAGGTTTCATATCGCTTGCGCCGGGCTATGGAGGGCAGAATCCTCAGGCGTTGCCGGCACGTAATGGTCCTTAGCAATTTTTCCAGAGAGACTATGCGCCGTATACACGGGCCCGGCCTGAACGTTACGGTTATGAAGGGCGGGATAAAACCGGAATCAACCGCTGTACATCTTACCAGATACGAGGCCAGACGCCGCCTGGGATTGGTTGCAGACGGCAGAATCGTCTTTACCGTCAGGCGATTGTCTCCCAGGATGGGGCTTGATCTTCTTATCGAATCGATGATGCTTTTACATCGCCGGCTACCGGACGCACGCCTGATCATCGGCGGCCGAGGCGAAAGCCAGTCCGAGTTGCAGCGACTGATATCCGGGCACGGGCTGGATAGTATAGCCCGGTTGGAAGGCTTCATTCCTGAAGAGAAGCTGGCGCTCTATCTGCGGGCGTCAGATCTTGTGGTCATGCCTTCTCTGGAGCTTGAAGGCTTCGGTCTGGTTTCACTCCAGGCTATGATGAACGGCACTCCGGTAATGGGAACACCGATCGGAGGCAACAGGGAACTTATAGGCTCGCTTGATAGTCGCCTGCTGTTCCGCGGACTCACTCCCGGGGCACTGGCAGACGGTATGGTGAACTTTTTCTCCCATCGTGATAATTATCCCTCTTCCGAAGACGTGCTGGATTTCTATACGCATAATTATGATTGGGATATAGTCCTGGACGATTGGGAGAGCGCCATGAAAGCTATTGCTGTTTCTTCAAGCACGGAGTAGTCTGAAGCTTTTTAGACTGAAGACTGAAGTAGAACGCTCAGGCAAATAAGGCTGAAGCTTTTAAGACTGAAGACTGAAGTAGAACGCTCAGGCAAATAAGGCTGAAGCTTTTAAGACTGAAGACTGAAGTAGAACGCTCAGGCAAATAAGGCTGAAGCTTTTAAGGCTGAAGACTGAAGTAGAACGCTCAGGCACGAACTGATAGCCTTAGTTAAGGCTGAAAAGTAAGCCTGGATAAAAGACCATAGGAATTTGCCTGAGCGTAAACTCCTTCAGCCTTCAGTCTTCAGCCTTCAGACTATCTTAGCCCGGATTTCAGCCTGGCGGAACGCTGTTGGCACAAATTCTGCATTTTCCCCCGTTAACCCGTTGTGCCGGAGGAGGAACCTGCTTAGATGGCGCTGGATAAACTGATGATGCTCAAAGACGAAAATGTGCAGCTCTTCCTGACGGAAACGGCCAATTCTCTGGTTAAGCTGGACCTGATAATATACTTCCATGACAAGCCGTCCTCATGGCATAGCCTGGAAGAGATATCGGTCTTTATGGGCAGAAGCATAGAGGCACTCGATTCTGAACTGGAAGAACTGGTAATAAAGGGAATAATCGAAAAGAACGTTGCTGGACAGGGCAGACGAATGATCTACCGTTACGGCGGTGACGAGGCCGTCAGAAGGACGGTGGAGGGCTTTATCTGCTCTTACAACGACTATATCGAGAGACTCAAGATTATCTGCACTTTGCTGAAGAATGATTCGGCCGTAAAGAACGCAGTATAACTACTGAATAAGAGGTCGATTATGGAGGAAATACCGGTACAGGATAAGGAAATATGGGACGATCTGATCGGAGACAGCAGAGAGAATGCAGGCTACAGCCGGGCCAAGCGTCTGCTGGATCTGTTACTGTCGACATCCGTGCTGCTGCTGTTCTCTCCGCTGATGCTGCTGACGGTTCTGACTATATATCTGGAGGACAGAGGGCCGATACTTTACCGTCAGACAAGAGTGGGGATGAACGGCAGGTTCTTCAACATATTGAAGTTCAGATCCATGGTGCCGGATGCGGATATGCGTCTGCATGAGGTAAGCCATCTCAACGAGCTTGACGGCCCGGTATTCAAGATACGTAACGATCCCCGCATTACCGGTGTGGGACGCATTATAAGGAAATTGAGCATAGATGAACTGCCGCAACTGTTCAACGTTCTCAAGGGGGAGATGAGCCTGGTAGGTCCCCGCCCGCCGTTGCCGTCAGAAGTTGAACAGTATGAGGACTGGCAACTGCGGCGTCTCAGCGTCATGCCGGGCATCACCTGTATCTGGCAGATAAGCGGCCGTAATGAACTCAACTTCGATGACTGGGTGCGTCTGGATTTGCAATACATCGATAACCAGTCGATCTGGCAGGACTTCAAAATACTCCTTCTAACATTGCCGGCCGTAATACGCGGCCGGGGGGCTTACTAAACTTCTGTCCGTTTGGGAGCCAGGCACAAAGGCACAAAGGCACAGAGGGGCCAGGTCCGTTCCTTGGGTATGTTTAGCAGGTTAATTATCGCCGCATGTAGAATAGAATAGATAGGTAAAGTCTATCTGTCTTACTAGGGGGAAGGCGCATGCGGTATTTAAAATCGTGTCTGTTTGCTGTCTTGTTTGTTGTGGTAACCAGGATGCCTATGGAAGCTGCCGGGGTAGCGGTTGGCGGTTCGGTCAGCAACCAGGCAAGCATTTCTTACGCTTCGGAGAGCGGGACGCCGTATTCGTCGGTATCCAATACCGTAGCTACAAGCGTGCTCCAGGGATACGGCGTGACACTGGTGCCGGAGAAGACCGCGGCGGATGTGCAGGCCGGCGGCGAAACGCTGCTCGGGTTCAGCCTTACCAATACCGGCAACGGCTCCGATAGTTTCAGCCTGACA
>JAQVUQ010000483.1 GCA_028699365.1 bacterium
TAAGATCCGCTGCCTTTCCCAGAAGATAAAAGAGAATAACAATGACTACGACAATGAAGGAATTGGGCATTTCATACTCCGATCATCAATGGATACCGGATATGAAGTGCCGCATTCTTTGTGCCAAAGCAGAAGAGCCGTTTATATCCCGCTGCAGATTAGTCTATTATTCAACAATAGTCCTTCTCTTAATACCCAGGGCCAGCCCGCCTGCCATTGTATCTGATTGTAATAGAAGATTTGTTAATGAGCCGGAGCATAGAGCATCCGGCAATATCTTACGAACGAAACTATAGCAAGCCATACCGAAAACAAGCGTTCCATGAAGTTATCTCTCTGTATAAAAACAACTGGAATTTATCCTTTGTATCGTATATTCAACCGGTGAGACTTGCTTATTCCGGTCCGAAGGCAGAGCTGAAAAGCTCTCAAGAGTTTCATGAAGCGCTATACAAGCATCTTCATAACTGAGATTACATAACTCAGCCACAATTCTTACCCCTCTGTCGAGTAACTTCTTATTTGTAACATCCACCCAGGTCATCCAGTTGCCCGTAACCCTTCCCATTCTCACCATGGTTCCGGTGGAAACCGTATTCAGCACGAGCTTCACCGCCAGATGCTCCATGAGGGAGAGAACCGTTGCCCGCGGCTGACAAGGTATATTGAAAAAGCCTTTTTGATACGACTTGCCGATAACAAGGCAAGTCTTGCCGGCGTATTTCTCAGCAACCTTCTCGAATGCCTGAGCAAACGCACAGTAATCCGGCGCTCCGGTTTCCGAACCGGCAGCTACCATAACAGCGGTGTTCACACCGGACACAAGTCGTGTATCGTCCTCCTCATTGCCGACCAGAAATTTAGCCATCTCTCCGGCATCAATAAGCGGTGGACTGTTTACCAGCCTGTCTCCGGCATCCATTCTTCCGTAGTCCTCACTCTTCCAAGTGAGGCAACATACCTTTCTACCGAGAGCTGATTCCCATGTTTGCTGCGTAGAATAGAGTGGATTTTTGACAAAGGCCCATGATACCGGAGAGTGATTATCATCTGTTTTTCTGAACGGCGGCAGCTTAAAAGTGGGAGACCGCTCCGTCGTATCCGTAAAGATATCAAGCATATATTCATTAGCATAATAAGTTACAAGTCCGTTACTGCGATAGATACTCTCTTCAAACTCGATATATCCGGCAATTGCTTCAACAGCCTCCGTGCTCTCCAGACTTTGCAGAAGACACTTAAAGCTTTCAATATAGTCCGCACACCCCAAATGCTCGATATCACTCAAACGGCAATGGCTCTCTTCTATCAACATCGCAAGCGTCATTTCCAGCGCTGCTCCAACCAGCAACTGTTCAGAAGTGGTTGCCTGCATCCTGGTCGAACCGGAGATGGCCATAGGACCGGAGCACAGATCAATAGCTATCACTCCAGGATCGCATATTAACTGCCGACACCTCTCTAGTTTATCGACCAGAAGAGATTCCGGATTATTGAATATCAGAAAAACCTTTGCACCTTTATCGGCGGATTCTGCTGCAGAGCCCAAGACAGAAGATGTTTCTCCGCCCTCCGTTATAGCTATCATTATATCGCCGTTTCCTATACCGGCTTCCCTTGCCTGTTCTCTGCCGAATTGTGCGTAATCTTCAAAAGATTCAACTGCGCGTACAAGCGCATAGTCTCCACCGGTCATAAAGCTGTAAACGCCCTCTTCATACCTGGCAAGTTTTGAATAGGCATCAGTGTTTTCCTTTTTTAGTTGCCTGAAAAACCGTCTCCACATCGATTCAAGCAGCAAGCATAGCCTTCCGGTTGACCCGCAACCGGAAAGCACAACCCTTCCACCGCTTGAAACGGCTTTGTACATCGAATCAACCAATGCCCGCATCTCTTCACTTTCAAAGACATTTTCGATCCTTTCGCAAATATCACGATCAACCGATTGCAGCATTCTTACGCCAAGGGAAGTCTCTTTGGCAAACACCTCGTCCAAATGCCGAGTCTTCTCATTCGGCCATTCTGTAGGAAGAAACCCCAGTTGGAACTCTTTTTCGCATTTTAGAAAGTGCCGGGCTTTTTCTCTGGCCCTGACGCTGTTACTCATAACAATTTACCTCACATCGGATTTAAACTGGAACCGCCGGAATCTTCTTTGGCTTGCCGCCCTGGCGCATGGATTCCGCTCCAAGGCATCCGGCGGCTACGGCCATCCTGGCGGCTATGGGACCGGCGATAGGCGTTATATCCTTGAGCAGCATATCCAGGAAATCCTCGGCTATGCACGGGTCGGCTCCGCCGTGCCCGCCCTCTGCCGGCTTGAGATCGTATGTCCTGTCGGAATATTCCCGCCAACTGTTGGAGCGGCGGGTCAGCACTCTGATCTGGTCATGATCCATATTCTCCAGCCGGCCTTCGGTACCGATAAAGGTATAGTTCCTGCCGGCATCGGGGGCAAAGTGGCACTGCAAGTAACAGGCTCTGACACCGTTGTCCAGATTCATCAGCAGCATGTTCTGGTCCTCTACATTGACCTCTTTGCGGAAGACGCATTGATGTCTTCTCTCCGGCTCTATATCCAGTTGCACTTCCACGCACGTCTTTCTGTCGGGGCAGTCGGGACATCTCAGGTCATCCGGCTTGTCTCCACCGTAGTAATCAAGTCCCCCGAAGGCCGTAACCTCTTTGGAATATCCTCCCGCCAGCCAGTGGATGACGTCTATGTCGTGCGCTCCCTTCTGCAGCAGCAGGCTGGTGGTGTTCTTCCTGTCGGCATGCCAGTCGTGGAAATACCATCTGGCGCCGTAGTTGATGAAGTGCCGGCACCAGGCGGATTTGACCTCT